>JBBSES010000382.1:0-4948 GCA_038239465.1 Gemmatales bacterium | reverse complement strand
GGGTAGGTGTCGTGCATGGGGGGGATTCTCTTGTTCCCGTAGGATGGTGAAGTCTGGGTGATGCTGGGGGGGGGGGGGGGGGGGGGGGCCGGCGGGGGGGTGTGTTTGTTGGTTGCCCGGGGGGGGGGCCCCCCCCCCCCCCCGCACGCCGCGCTACTTTGTTACCTGTTTCTGAATGGACAATCTTCGTGAAGGTGTCAGATTGGAAAGACGTGCGAGCAAGCCGCGCACGTCCGCAGCGCCTCGCTGCCCTCAAAGCGGCCGATGATCTCCTTGATTTGCTTGCCGATATCGACCGGCTGGAATTCGGCGTCATACACGATGGCGCCGCACTTGTCGCAGTACCAGCGGAGATGATGCGCCTCGACGAACGCTTTCGGCTGCTCGACCACGAGGCCAACGGTTCCGGTCGGACGACGCGGCGAATGCGGCACTCGCGCCGGCAGCAGGAACAATTCGCCCTGACGGATCGGCACGTCGCGCGGCCGCTCGTCCTCGATGATCTTGAGGACAATGTCGCCTTCCACCTGGAAGAACAATTCCTCGCCCGGATTGACATGGTAATCGGTGCGCCGGTTGGGGCCGCCGACGACCATGACAAGGAAATGGCCATTCCACAGGCAGGCGTTGCCCACGGGGGGCTGGAGCAAGTGCCGGTTTTCCGCGATCCAGGCAGGCAGGTTGAGCGGCGCAAGCATGGGGGTGGCCTCTTTAGTACCAGTGTACCAACGCTTCTTCAAAGCGTCGCTAACCGGCGCGCATAAAAAAATCCGGGCTGTCTCGCGACAGCCCGGACCACCAAGCGTACTTATGGGTCCCGTCCATCCCTTTGGTAGCCTGGCAGCCTTAAACTGTTCCCCCCCTCAGGAACAGTCAAGAGCCCATAGCTTTGCGTCCCCGCCTCACGACGGGTTTGCCCTTGTCGAGGATGGCGATGAGTTAGTGCCCCCATCGCATCGAGAAGACAAAGTAGTGTTACTTTTCCTCTCTGACCAAACATAACGCGCTTTTCTGTCGTGTCAAAAAATTCGGGAGAAATTCTCTCAAGTTTTTTTTCGCTTCGCCACGCTTCCCTCGCTTGGAGCGCTTACGCGGCCCCGCTCGCCTGGTCAAAATCAGTTCTTGCCCAGCAAGCGCATGTCGCCGGAGTCTTTCCAGCTGGCGGGAATCGTCCGCCGCACCGTTTCACCGGCGAAGTGCCAATAGCGTAGCCCTTCCTCGCCTGGCTTCCAGGAAAAGAAGGCCAGGTGGCGATTCACCACGGTCGGCAATCCGACGCGCCCTTCGCGCGGCTCGACCATCGCCACGCCCAGCTGCTCCAGTTCCCCTTGCGCCTCGCGCAGTTTGCTCTCGACCTCGGCGGCTTCGTCGCGCACCTGATAGCGCCGCTGGCGGCCCGGCCAGTCGAGGGAGTGCCGCTTGCGATCGAGTTGTTCCTGCTCTGGAACGAGACGGTCGTGACGCCGTTGCAGTTCCACGACATCCAACACGATTTGCCCGACCAGGGGCAACATCCGCCGGGCAGTGCCCAGGTTGAGGACCACTTCGCGCCGTCCTGACTTTTCCGAGGCGTCCGACGCCCGATTTTCCGTGGAACCGTTCATCTTGACCTCCGCGCCCGTTAGCTCGTTTCGTCCACGCCCCCCTCCATGTGTATCATAGGTCGGAAATCAAGAGAGTGCGGCTGGAGTTGTACAACGGGAATTGGACACTTTGCAAGCGTTGGCGGGGCGATCCTGACGAGAGACCCTCCCGTAACCCCTCACTCGCCGCGCCACTGGACGAAGCCTTCCAGGGCGTAGAACTCGGGCAGTCCGAGCGAATCGTAGAGTTGCGCCGTCTGCCGATTGCGGTCCTCGGCGCGCTGCCAGAACTCGCGGCGGTCGGCCGTGCCGGGAAACATGGCGCGGTCCTTCTGCGATTGGTGCCGAAAAATAGCCGCTTTCTTGCGCTCCAGGTCGTCCGGGCTGAGCGGCACCACGCGCTCGATCTCGTGCGGCTCCCATTCCTCCCAGGCGCCGCGGTAGAGCCAAACCTCGAATTCCTGCCCCTGCGCCCGCGCCTCGCGCACCGCCTGAAATATCGCCTCGGCGCACGTCCTATGCGTGCCGTGCGGATCGGAGAGTTCGCCGGCGACGTATATCTGCGTCGGTTGTAAACGCTGCAGCAACGCGACGACGTCGGCCACGTCTTGCGGATGGATCGGCGCCTTGGCGATGGTGCCAGTGCGGTAGAAGCGCAAATCCATGAATATCAATTGCTCCGGCGGAATGCCGCACGCCAGCGCCGCGGCCCGCGCTTCCGTGGTGCGGACCAGCGACTTGATCTTGAGCAAATCCTCCGAATCGGGCTGTCCCGGCCGCTTCGAGCGTAGGAATTGATGCACCCGTTCCTTGACGCGCTCGGTGTGCTGCTCGTCGATCTCGAACATCCGGTTGAACTCGGCGACGAAATCGGTGAAGCGCCAGGCGTCGTGATCGAAGACGGCGATGTTGCCGCTGGTCATATAGGCGACGTGCAGCTTGTGCCGCTGCTCCACCAGGCGGATGAGCGTGCCGCCCATGCTGATGACGTCGTCGTCGGGATGCGGGCTGAAGACGAGGAGCGGCGCCGGCGATGGCCCGGCGGGTTGGGTACAGAGGGTGGCCATCATCTCGTCGAAGACGCGCCGGCCGAGACGTTCGGCGGGGCCATGTTCGCGCAACAATTCGTACAGATGATGTTCGCGGAAATCGTCATCGGACAGTTTGAGGAGCGCTTTTTCGACCCGAAGAGCCAGCCAAATGACGGCCTTGCGGATGAGCGGATCGGTCCAGCGCACCGGCCCCGCGAGCCAGGGTTGGCGGAAGGCCGTCAGCATCGCCGCCGCCGCCTCATCAATGAGAAACGTCGTGTCGGCGTGATTCTGCAGATAGCTCGCCGTGACGGCGTCGGTGATCTCGTCCTCGAGCGCCTGTCGGACGATGCCAGCCTTGTGCTCGCCGAACGCCATGATGACGATCTTGCGCGCGTCGAGGATAGTGCCGACGCCCATTGTCAACGCCTGATGAGGCACGTTCTCCTCGCCGAAGAACCCCCCGGCGGCGTCGCGGCGCGTAACGGGGTCGAGCGTCACCAAACGAGTACGGCTATGGCGCGTGGAGCCTGGCTCGTTGAAGCCGATGTGTCCGGTGCGGCCAATGCCCAGGATTTGCAGGTCGATGCCGCCGGCGCGGCGGATTTTCTGCTCGTAGCTGGCGCAATAATCCTCGGCGTCGTCGGGGCGGATGGTGCCGTCGGGGATGTTGACGTTGACGGCCTGAATGTTGACGTGGTTGAAAAAGGTCTCGCGCATCCAGCGGTTGTAGCTGTGCGGATCGTCGGGCGGCATTGGGTAGTATTCGTCGAGATTGAAGGTGACGACGCGGCCGAAATCGAGGCCCGTTTCCTTGTGCAGCCGAATTAATTCGCGGTACAGGCCGACGGGGGTCGATCCGGTAGCGAGTCCGAGGACCGTGGCCCGGCCGGCCGAATTGTTCTGGCGGATCAGGCTCTCGATCATCAGCGCCACATGGCGGGCGGCCTGCGTGGCGGTCGGGAAGACGATGGTCGGCGTGCGCGTCCGCGGGACGTAGTGCGACGGCATGATGCTCACCCGTGGTCGGCGGGAGGAAAACGGCTCTCGGCCACTGTACAATGACAGGGGATCACTGGCTACGGACAAGGAATCTCGCACCCATGCCGACCTTCACCGTCAACGGCGAGCCGCGTACTTTCCCCGGCCCTCTGTCGGTCGCCGATCTGCTTGAACGTCTGGGCCACGACGCGCGCCGAGTGGCCGTCGAGGTCAACCGCGAAGTCGTCTCCCGGCCGCGCCATCCCGAGCGCCAACTCGGCGAGGGGGACGCCATCGAGATCGTCACCCTCGTCGGCGGCGGGGCGCCCGAAATCGCGCCGCGGCCGGATAAACCGCTCACCGTGGGTCCGTTTACGTTTCGCGGCCGGCTCATCACCGGCACCGGCAAGTACGCCAGTTACGAATTGATGAAAGACTGCCTCGAAGCCAGCGGCTGCGAGGTGACGACCGTCGCCGTTCGCCGCGAACGCCTCGTCGATACGCAGGGACGAAGCATCCTCGACTACCTCGACCCAAAGCGCTACACGATCCTGCCGAACACCGCTGGCTGCTTCAGCGCCGAAGACGCCGTCCGCCATGCCCGCCTGGCGCGCGAGTTGTTGACGAATTTGGACAACCCCGGAGCGGCCTGGGTGAAGCTGGAGTGCCTAGCCGACCCGCGGACGCTGCTGCCCGATCCGGTGGCCACGCTTCAGGCCACCGAGCAGCTGGTGAAGGAAGGGTTCGCCGTCCTCGTCTACACGAGCGACGATCCGGTGATGGCCCGGCGTCTCAAGGCGGCGGGGGCGGCCAGCGTCATGCCGGCCGGCAGTCCCATCGGCAGTGGCCAGGGCGTCTTGAACCCGAACAACATGCGCATCATTTTGGAAGACTTGAAGGCCGGCGACCCGGACTATCCCGTCATCATCGACGCCGGCGTCGGCACCGCCAGCGACGTCGCGGTAGCGATGGAACTCGGCTGCGACGGCGTGCTGCTCAACACCGCCATCGCCCACGCGCGCGACCCGCTCGGCATGGCCTGGGCGATGCGTTACGCATGCGAGGCAGGCCGGTTGGCGTTCTTATCGGGCCGCATTCCGCGCAAGTTGTATGCTCAGGCGTCGAGTCCGATGGAAGGGCGCATCGCGCCGACGGTTTCCTGATGGGCGCTCCGATGCCAGGCGAGCGGAGGGCGTTAGCCCTCCGTGGATTTCGCGTCGTCCAATCCACGGAGGGCTAACGCCAATACCGTTTAACGAAGGACGATGTTCACTTGTTTGTACATTGAAAAATCGCCTGAAAAATACTGTACATCGTACTGAACATCGAGCTTCGTTAAACGGTATTGGGGCT
>JBBSES010000381.1:0-4965 GCA_038239465.1 Gemmatales bacterium | reverse complement strand
CGTAAGGCCGACGTGTGAGCAGCTACCACGTCGGCCTTACGGCTCGACGCTCGCCGGGCTTGGCGAAATAGGGAAGTTTTGTTGTGCCGATAGCGGGAGGCCGGGCAAAGCAAAGCCCGGCCGATTCGCTCCCGCTTTTCGAGCCTGCGCGACTCGTTGCAAAATGGGAGGGCCGGCGAACCGGCGCGCCGTCTCCCCCCGCTGGTGCCGGTCAACGCTGTGCGAAACCGACATGAATTTCAAGAGCTTCGTCTACTATTGCGCTTTGTGCGGCGGTTGGGCGGCCTTCATCGCCTGGGCCGTCGTCACCTTCACGCGCGTCGTCGCCGTCGATAACCGTTACGTCAAAGCGGCCATCCTGGCCGCGATTCTCGGCGCCCTCATCGCCGGCGTCATCGGCATGCTCGACGCCCTCCTGAACTCGGTGGGAGCGCAGCGCTTTCTCCGCGTCCTCATCTGCGCGGGGGTCGGCCTCATCGCCAGCCCTTTCGGCGCCCTGATCGGCGAGGCGCTCTACGACAAGGCCAGCCTGCCCAAATTCATCGGCTGGATGATCGTCGGCGTCGTCATCGGCGCCTCCATTGGCGTCTTCGACATCCTCCGCGCTTTGCAAGCCGGCCAGGGCCAAAGCCAGGCGCTCCGCAAGACGATCAACGGTGTCATCGGCGGCGCCATCGGCGGCTTCCTCGGCGGCTTTCTGTTCGGCACCCTCGATTACATTCCCTGGCCGCTCGATACCTCCCTGTATGCCAAGGAGAAGTTACAATACAGTTCCCTGGCCGCCGGCCTCGTCATCCTCGGCATGTGCATCGGCCTCCTCATCGGCCTGGCGCAGGTGCTGCTCAAGGAAGCGTGGGTCAAGGTCGAACAGGGCTTCCGCGCCGGCCGCGAGATGATTCTCTCCAAGCCCGATACCACCGTGGGCCGGGCCGAAACGTGCGACATCGGCCTGTTCGGCGACAACGCCGTCGAGAAGATGCACGCCCACATCGTCCTCAAGAGCGGCCGCTACATGCTGCTCGACTCGGGGACGCCGGCCGGCACCTTCTTGAACGGCTCGCGCATCTCCGGCCCGACGCCTTTGAGTTCGGGCGACCGCATCAACGTCGGCCGCAATGTGCTGCGTTTCGAGGAAAGGGCCAAGCGTAAGTAGTCCGGGGTTTCCGCCGCCGCCTTCGACTACGCACCACGGATAACGAGACCTTCAATCATGGCTATGATGCTCAAGTGCCCGTCCTGCAAGAACGCCGTCCAGATTCCCGACGGCGCCGCCGGCAAGCAGATGCGCTGTCCGACCTGCAAAAACGCCTTCGTCGTCCCCGGAGTGCCGCAAGCTGTCGGCGCCAGTGCCCAGGGAGGCGGCGTCAAAGCGATGGCGGCCAGCGCCCAGGGGGTGGCCGTCAAGCCGCCGCCCGCCTCGGTCCGCGCGGGCACGGCCGGCAGCCACACCGGCGCTCCCGGCGGCGCCATGGACTTCCAGCTGCCGAACATCCCGCCCGCGCCGAGTCCCGGCGCCGGCGCCACCAAATGCCCCGCCTGCAAGTCCGACCTCTTGCCCGGCGCCATCTCGTGCATGGATTGCGGCTTCATGCTCGCCGCCGACGCCACCTCGCCGATGGAGGGCGAAGGGGCGCCGATCATCTGCACCAACCCGGCGTGCGGCGTCGCCAACCCGCCCAACGAACGCAACTGCGTCCGCTGCAGCAACGTCCTGCCGACGCCTCCCGGCACGATGATCCACAACCGCTACAAGATTGAAAAGCAGCTGGCCGTCGGCGGCTTCGGCGCCGTCTACCTGGCGACCGACACCAAATCGACCGCCTCCGTCGCCATCAAGGACATGATCTGCCAGGACCAGGGCGAGTTCGCCATCCGCCTGAACTTCTTCCGCCGCGAGGCCGAAATCCTGCGCTCGCTGGAGAGCATCCCCCTGGTGCCGCGCCTCTTCGACCTGATCGAGCAGGGCCAGCAAGCCCACCTGGTGATGGAGTTCATCAAGGGCAAGGACTTGCTGAAAATCATGGAGGCGGACAATAACAAGCCGTTCACCATCGAACAAATCATCGAATGGGGCCGGTCGGTGTGCGACGTGCTTTCGCACATGCACAACCAGTCGCCGCCGCTGATCCACCGCGATTTGAAGCCCGACAACATCATGCTCCTAGAAGACAAGAAGACGATCAAGATGATCGACTTCGGCACTGCCCGCGACGTCGGCCGCACCCAGAAGGAGCGGGCGATGGGCAAGACTCGCGTCTACACCGAAGGGTACGCGCCTCCCGAACAGATCATCGGCAAGCCCGAGCCGCGCAGCGACCTGTTCGCCCTGGCCGGCACGCTCTATCACCTGGCGACCGGCAAGGCGCCCGAGGGAACCTTCACGGCGCGCGAGTTGGAAGAAGAACTCAAGAAGCCCAACGGCACGATCCCGCAGCAATACCGCTGGTTCTACGAACTGCTGCGGATCAATTTGGCCGAGGACGTGAACGACCGCTATTTCTCGGCCAAGGAATTCAAGGGCGACCTGGAGAAGAAGCGCGTCAGCAAGGAAATGGCGTGCCCGAAGTGCCAGACGACCAACGAGGTGCGCAAGCCGTACTGCGTGAAGTGCGCGGCGCCGTTGAACGACGTGATCGTGCTGTGCAACCAGTGCGGCAAGAACAACATGATGGGCAGCCGCTACTGCATCCACTGCGGCAACCGGGTGGTGCGCTAGTTTTGTTTACGTTTCGCGAAACGTAAACAAGTCGCGCCGGATCGAACACATTCATTCCAGACACACTCGCATTTCAGAGGAACAACGCCGCCATGGCATCGGACCCCAATCCTTCATCACCGCCGAGCCTGCAGGCCATGCTCGCCCGGCTTAAAGGCATGACCCCCACGGCCAAACCCGAAGACCTGGACCACGGCAAGCCGGCCGACGCGCCGACGCTGACCGCGGCGCCGCCCTCGTCGTCCAACGGCGGCGTGGCCATCGCGCCGCCCCCGACCTCGGCCCCTCCGGTGTCGGCGGCTGGCCAAAAGTGCCATGTCTGCGGCGAGATGCGCAAGGGCGCCGAGGAATACTGCGAAAGCTGCGGATGCTTCTTCCCGCCGCCGGGATCGGCGCCCGCTCCCACTCCTGCCGCGAGCGCCTCCATGTTCGTCAAGAACCGCTACGAAATCGGCCAAATGCTCAGCGAACGCGGCGTCGTCCAACGCTTCAAGGGCACCGACCGCGGCGCCGGCGGATTGCAGCCGTCCAGCGTCGTCATCCTCCGCGCTCCTGCGTCCACCGACACGCCGCTAGCCGCCGAGGAAGTCGCGGAGCCAACCGGCGACGACGAGATGATGCCGACCTTCGACATGGGCAACGCCGGTACTCCCGAGGCCGAACCGCTGGGCAATGGCGCGGCCTGGCCCAGCATCGCCTGGGAAGCCAACCTGCTCGAAAAGGCCAAGCACCCTGCCTTGCCGCGCGTCCTCGACCGTTTCGTCGAGGACGGGCAAGAGTATCTGATCGAGGAAGTCCCCGCGGGGGAAACTCTGTGGAACGCCTGGGACGATCCCGAGAAGAAGCTGTCCGACCGGTATGCGGCCCTCAAGCACGTGGCCGAGGGGTTGCGCGAACTGCACAAGCAGAACGTTATCCTCGAAGGCATTCGGCCCGATATCGTCGTCGTCCAGCCGAACGGCCAAGCCACTATCAGCGACCTCACCGACCTGCTGCCGTTGCCGCTTCCGGCGCACGCCCCCATTCGCGGCACGCACTACACGGCCCCCGAACTGGTCGCCATGCGCGGCAACACCGACGCCCGCGCCGACCTCTATAGCTTCGGCGCCATGATGTACGCTCTGACGATGGGCTACGAACTGACCGACAACGACTTCGACAAGAAATCGGGGCTGCCGAAGAACTTCATCGCCCGGATGCCCGACGTGCATCCGCTGCTGGGCCGACTCGTCAGCAAGACGTTTTGCCGCGACCCGCTGCTCCGCTTCCCGACCGATGAAGCCGGCAAGAAAGACGCTACCGGCTTCACCGAGTTGGTCGATAACCTGGAAACCGCCCGGCGCACCATGGACAACTGTCACATGGAAATCGCCTGCTGGACGACGACCGGCATCGTCCGCACCGGCAACGAGGACGCCTTCGCCCTGATCCACGCCGTCGAGTCGAGCAAGGACGACCAGAGCGAGTATTCCCTCGTCCTCCTGGCCGACGGCATGGGCGGCTACGAGGCCGGCGAAATCGCGGCGCAGCTGTGCATCCAGACGTTGCGCAAGACGCTCACCGGCCACAAGTTCTTCGGCGCCCTGACCGGCGGCGTCCATCCGAACCCGACTGACTTCAACGCCGACCAGTGCAAGCAAGTCCTGGTCGATGCCTTGAAGGAAGCGAACGACACGGTCCACAAGGCGCCGCAAAAGGGCATCGGCCGCCGCGGCATGGGCTGCACCGCCGAGGCGTTGTACGTCGATGGCCAAAACCTCGTCGTCGGCCACGTCGGCGATAGCCGCACCTATCATCTGTCGCAGGGCCGCATGATCCAGGTGACGCGCGATCAGACGCTCGTCAATCGCCTGGTGGAACTCGGCCAAATCCGCGCCGAGGACGCTGAATCGCATCCGCGCAAGAACGAGTTGCAGCAGGCCATCGGCGGCCGACCCTTCGTCGAACCGGCCAGTTACGCCGCCAAGCTCCGCGCCGGCGACTGGATCATCGTCTGCTCGGACGGCTTGACGAACCACATCAAGAACGAGGAAATGCAGGAAATGCTGCAGGGCGAGGCGACCTCCGCCGAGATCGCCGCGCGGCGCCTCGTCAACTTCGTCAACCTGCGCGGCGCCACCGACAACGCCACCATCGTCGTCATCCGCTTGACGTAACGCTCGATTAGCGACGCTGCTCTGGAAATGACCTGGCGAGCGGGGGGGGGGGGGGCGCCGCGGGGGGCCCGGCGGGGGGGCGGGCCACAAACT
>JBBSES010000380.1:0-4980 GCA_038239465.1 Gemmatales bacterium | reverse complement strand
GGGGGGGGGTCCGGACTCCCGGGTCGGATTTCGAGCAAAAAAGGACGCGGAGTCGGCCCGGGGCCCCCGCCGCCTGCCTGGCACCCACTTTTCCGAGGCTCTGCCTCGTCGGGGCTTCAACCGACAACCTGGCCCGCTCGCAACACACCGACGAGGCGGAGCCTCGGGAACGCCAGCCTCGAAGCTCCGGCTTCGAGGCGCGTTATAAAAAAACGCGGCTTCCTGGCTACCGCGCGACGAAGCCGGAGCTTGGGAACGAGATTAAGCGCCAACGAATCGGCCGCTCACGGGTTACACAACGTAGAGAGCGAAGGGCGCGAACGCCGTGATGTTCTGGCAACGGCGGTCCAGGGGCGGTAAACTCGATATGCGGAAAGCTTCAACACTCCGAGCCAGCGTGACTTCGCCACTCCCGGGCGGAGAGGGTGGATGCCCTTGGCGGTTGCCGACGAGACGCGCAAAACCCCGGCCGACGAGCCGGAACTGATCCGGCGTGCCCAGGCGGGCGACCGCGACGCCTTCGCCGCGCTCATGGAATCGTACTGGGATCGGCTGTATCGCTGGCTGTATCACCTGACGCACCATCAGCATACGGCCGAGGATCTCACGCAGGAGGCCTTCATGAAGGCCTTCGCCGGGTTGCAGTCGTTTCGCTGGGGAACCAATTTTCAGGCCTGGCTGTACCGTATCGCGTACAACGCCTTCCTGAATCAACGGCGGGTGTTGTCCCGATCACGGCAGCCGTTCCCCGATGACGTGGCGGCCGTCGAACCGGGACCGGACGAGCAGGCGATCACCCGCGAAAGTCTGCAATTGCTCGCCCGAGCGGTGGGACGATTGCCCAACGAGTTTCGCGCCGCCTTTATGCTTCGCGCCCAGGAAGGGTTGTCGTTCAAGGAAATCGCCGACGTGTTGCAAACAACCGAGCAGACCGCGCGCTGGCGCGTGTTCAAGGCCCGGCAAAAGTTACTCAGTGTGCTGGCGCCTCAGCTGGATCGAGAAACGCCATGAACTGCAAGACCGTTCACCGCCGACTGCTGGCCTTGCAAGACCCGACCCGGGTGCCGGCCAGCGTGCGCGAACACCTGGCGCTCTGCCCGGCCTGTCGGCAAACGCAACGGCATCTGGCGCGCATCGAGACGGGCGCGGCGTTGATGACGGCCCCGTCCTCCAGCTTCGCCAAGGCCGCTGCCCTGCGCCGCTTGCACGCGCCGCCCCGCTTCACGGAAAAAGTGTCGCGCTACGTGGCCACGCTGCCCGGACAGGTGCGCGGTATGGGACGCATGCGCCTGGCCGGCGCGGGGCTGGCGGCGGCGTTGCTCCTGTGCGTCGCCGTCTGGCAGCTGGCGTTGCGGCCGGGCAACCCCACGGTGGTGACGCCTCGGCCCCTTCCCGCCGAACGCGATCCGCTCCTCGCTAATTTGTTTCAGCGCAATCTCGCTTTGGCCCAGGCCGACACGGCGCGGCCACGGGTCGAGGCGCTCGCCGGCATCGCCGACGACCTGAGCGGAGCGGCGAGCGGCATGGCCCGCGCCGTCGAGGCGCGCGACACGCTCCGCGACGTGGCGGGTCTCTACGAACAAGTCGTGAAAGGCGAGGTGCGCCGCGCCGCCGCGTTGCCGGCCGACCAGAGGCAAGCGGTCCTCGGCCCGCTGACGCAACGCCTCCAGGAAACGGCCCATCAGACCGATGCCCTGGCCGACGAAATCTACGCGCCGGAGAAACATCCGTTGCGGGTGATGGCCGCCGCCGCCCGCGCCGGCAAGGACAAGCTCGACGCCCTGCAAGCACAGAGTTCGCTCCCGATGCCGACGCATCGGGGAGTGGCGCTGGCCTGCGCGAGTCCATCGATCTCCTTCACGCGGCTGCTCATCGGCCCCCTGGCTGCCGGCGTCGCCGCCAAGCCCGAGACCTCGGCGCCCGTCGTCGTGACGCCGGCCGAGGAGACGCGGCGCTTCCGGCGCAATTACGATCTCATCAAGGTCGTCGTGGAAGGCAGCCTCAGCCTCGCGGAAGAACACGACCCGGTACGCCGCGCCGCCACTTGCACCTTGCTGGCGCGCAGCCTGGTGAGCGAAATCCAGAAGGCCGCCGCCGACCACGAAGGGCCGCGCGCCGAGGAAATGGGCCTGTTCCTGCGCAATCTCTTGCAAAAGGGAATCGCGCCGAACCTGACCGCCGCTTCCGGCCAGACGCCCAAGGGTTCGATGCAAGAGAAGGAATTGCTGCAAGTCGGCAGCGACGTGGCGGGCGCCGTGCAACCCCTGAAGGAGCAGCTGGAGAAGGCGGCCGACGCCCAGGATGGAGGCGCGATGGAGCGGACCTTGCAAGCCGTGTTCGATGGCCGTTCGGCGGTCGAGCGCGTGTTCCAGGCGCGCGACGCGGAGCCAAAGCCGCAAATTCAGCCGCGCTTGGAAACGCAGCCGTAGTTTAAGTTTCGCCCATTTTCATGCGGCGAACCGGAATGCGCGCATAGCCGAACGACCAAACTCACCTACCGAGGCCGCCCCAGCTGCACCGTTTGGAACCATTTCATGGCTGGGTGTTCGCCAGTTCTGCGCTATTATATCTCACCGGCAGATCCAGCGGAGAACACCGCTACGGGACAGGCGCCAGGGGTCAATAGAGGCTCTTTGGGCGCGCGGGGCTTCCGTGGTCGCGGCGGTGCTGGGGAGCGGTGCGCGCGGGGAAGGGTGGACGACAAAGGACAGGCGAGCGGGGGGCGTTAGTCCCCCCGTGTTTGTCCGCGAGAAATCCACGGGGGCAAACGCCCCCCGCTCGCCGGCTTCGTCCGCGAGAAATCCAAGGGGGGCTGACGCCCCCCGCTCGCCGGGTTATTTATTCCGCATCTCGATCACCCCATCCCAATCCGGCGGCGGCGTGCGGCGGTTGCTGTAGATGTACTCCGTCAAGAAGTCCTTGCCCTGGTCGGCGGGCGGCAATTTGTGCAGCAGTTCGACGGCGCGCGGCCACTGCGACGCCAGGAAAGCGTCCAGGGCGGCTTCGTAGTCGGCCAGGTGGACGGCGGTCAGCAGAGGATGGACCGGCTCGGGCGGCAAGAGTTCGCTGACGAGCAGCGACTTTTCCATGCCGAAGGGCCGGACCTTGGCCATGCGGCGGGCACGCGCCTTGTCGGCGGGCAGACGCTGGCGGACTATTTTCGCCGTCTCTTCGTCCATGAGGATGGGGACGCCGAGCGTCTTGGTCATGCCTTCAAGGCGCGAGGCGAGGTTGACGACGGGGCCGAAGGCGGTGACTTTCACCTGATCCACGGTGCCGATCTTGCCGGCGACGGCGGGGCCGCTGCCGATGCCGATGCCAACCGAGAAGTTGGCCAGGTTGGTGTCGGACGGCTTGTTGGCCATGTCGGCGAAGTCGGCGCGGATGCCGAGGGCGGCCAGGCAGGCGCGTTCGACGGCGTCGGGCTGGGCGAGCGGCCACCCCCAGAAGCCCATGGCGGCGTCGCCGTGGAAGTCGCCGATGACGCCGCCCTGTTCGAGAATGTGCTTGGTCATGACGCCGAGCGCCTCGCTGACGCGCGCCAGCATGTCGAGCAGTTCACAGCGTTCGGCCTGGCGCGAGAAGCCGCGCAGGTCGCAGAAGAGGACGGTGATCTGCGTTTCTCGGGGCTTGAGGACCACCTCGGGGTCGTCGGTCATGTTGCGCAACACGGTCGGCGAAAAGAACTGGCTCAGGCTGGCCTGGCGCTGCTTGAGGAAGTTGACGTGACGCAGCGCTCCCCAAAGGGCGGCCACTAGTTCGGTGAATTTCAGGTCGTCGGCGAGCGCCCCCGGATCGCCGCGTTCGCCGAGGACGGAGTTGGCGGCGAAACCGCCGAAGCGGCCGGCCACGTAGATGGCCCAGCCCTTGTTGACGTCGCCGCGCAGGGGGGTGCAGTAAGCCCAATCGACGCTGGAATCCTGCGTGTAGGACAGGTTGCCGTGCTGGTTGATGGTCCCCGAGCCGGCGCCGGGGTCGGTCCAGACGTGCAGCACGGTCTCTTGCTGGCGAACGGCTTCGAGGATGAGCCGGCTGCTCGGCTTGAAGCGGCCGGAGGCGCCGGCGCGGCGGTCGCGCCGGTCCCAGGACAGGAGCTTGGCCTTGGCGGCGTCGGCCTCTCCCTCGACGGTGACGAGCGCCGCCTGCTCGGCCTGCTTGATGCCGGCGAGGAGCAGGCCGATGAGGCCGATGAACAGTTCGGCGTCGTTGGCCGCCTTGCCCACCACGTCGGGCAATTTGCTGAGCACGTCGATCTGGTGCGAGGCGTCGCGCACCTGCAACGACATCAATTCCTTGGCCGAGAAGTTGCGTTTCTGTACGTTCTGCTCGGCTTCATCGACCTTGACCTCGGCTTCGTCGCTGAGGGTGAAGCTGGTTTCGCCGATGACGAAGCGGTCGCCGGGCTTGAGGAGGAAACTGGTGGCGGCCTCGCCCTTGACGTAAATGGGATTGCGGCTGGTGGGGATGCGATCGACTTGCAGCTGGCCGTCGCGATAGAGAAGCGTGGCGTGCTTGCGCGAGATGAAGTCGTCCCACTTCGCGTCGAAGGGGGGACACATCTTGCCGAGCGTGAACGGCTGGTTCTCCGGCACCAGCTGGCGCCAGTGCTGCTCGGGCTTCGGGCCTTGCGCGACGAGTTCAGCCATAATGCCAGTCCCTTAACCCTTGTCCGAAATCGGCGGCGGCGCGTGATCGAGGGCGGCCGGCAACGGCGTGACGGCGCTGCCGCTGGCAACCGACGCGGTGGGCAGACCGGCGCGGCGTCGCCAAAAGGCGCTCAACCGCGACGGTTCGTTGGCGCCGGCCATGACCAACCCCCACAGCAGTCCGACGCACAGGAGCATCAGCCCCAGGGCGCCCAGGGCCAGGTGCCGTATGTGTGCGCACATCTCGTGAGCCGGTTGGACCGCCTCGGCATAGCGCTCCTGCACGATGACGACCCAGCCGGGATCGACGAACGCCGGCCCGTCGGCGGCGCGG
>JBBSES010000379.1:0-4980 GCA_038239465.1 Gemmatales bacterium | reverse complement strand
GGCACCCCGGGGGGGCAACCCCCCCCCGCTCGCCAAGCCAACGCTTGTTTTGACGCGCTTCGGGCGAACGTCAGTTCATGATGACTTCAGAGAAGCGTCGCTAACCCTGCTTGCGAGACTTTATTGGTACAGCTATGTTCCTCGATCTGAAAACGCTCGACGCCTGGCAAAGCACGCTGCTCGGCGATTGCGCCGCTTTCTTGCCCGAATTGATCCTGTGTGCCACCATCCTTTTCCTGCTGCTGGTGCGCCTGTTCCGTTTCGCCAACGGCTGGCACCTCGGCCTGGAGACGCTGGGCCTGACGCTGATCGCCTTCGTCGTCAGCGCCCTACAATGGCACCATCAAATGACGGGGGTGCGCGACCTCTTCGGCGGGCTGATCGTCTTCGACAACTTGACCGTCTTCTTGCGGCTGTTCCTCATCGGCTTCACCGCCCTCGTCATCTGGCTGTCGTTCTTGACCGGCATCCCGGATTGGGAAGACTCGGCTGACTTTTACACGCTGCTTCTCGGCGCCACGGTCGGCATGTGTCTGATGGCGTCGGCCAACCACCTGCTCATGGTCTACATCGGCGTCGAGATGGCGAGTTTGCCGAGCTATGCCCTGGCCGGCTTCCTCAAGGGCCGGCGCAAGAGCAGCGAGGCGTCGCTGAAATACGTCGTCTATGGCGGCGGCGCCTCAGGCGTCATGCTCTACGGCATCAGCCTGATCGCGGGCAAGTTCGGCACCGGCTACCTGCCCGACTTGAGCCAGGCCATCGCCGTCGTCGTCACCACGGGCGTCGATCCGGTCGTGCTGCTCGGCACGTTCTTCATCATCGTCGGCGTCTGCTTTAAGCTGGCCGCGGTGCCGTTTCAGTTCTGGTGCCCCGATGTCTTCGAGGGGGCCGCCGCGGAAGTGGCCGGCTATCTATCGGTGGCGTCGAAGGGAGCCGCTCTCGCCTTGCTTGCCCGGTTGACTCTGGCTCTCGTGCCGGCGGCGCCGCAAAAGGCCATCGCTTTCGCACAGTATCTAATTCCGGGCCTGGCCTTCCTCGCGGCGCTGACGGCCACGTTCGGCAACCTCGCCGCCTTCCCGCAGACCAATATCAAACGCCTGCTCGCCTATTCGACCATCGCCCACGCCGGCTACATGATGATGGGCCTGGCCACGCTCAGCCCCGAAGGCGTCAGCGCCGTCCTCTTCTATCTGGTCGCCTATCTCTTCATGAACCTGGGCGCCTTCGCCGTCGTCGCCTTCCTGCGTAACGCCACCGGCACCGAGGAGATCGACGGCTATCGCGGCCTGATTTACCGCTCGCCCCTGCTAGCCATAACGCTCGGCGTCTTCCTCCTCAGCTTGCTCGGCATCCCGCCGCTCGCTGGGTTCGCCGCCAAGTTTCAGATCTTTCAGGCGCTCTATACCACGGGCAACGACTACGCCGCCGCCGCGTCGCTGGCCGCGAAAGCTGGCCTGACCACCGATGCCGGCGCCAACGCGATGCTGGCCCGCGTGATGTATGGCCTGGTCGTGGTCCTCGGCGTCAACACCGTCCTTAGCGTGGTCTATTATTTGCGCGTCCTCAAAGTCATGGTCATCGACAAGCCGCTGGAGGAGGTGGAAGGCCGCGACATCGCGCCGCTGCCGATACCGGCCGCGTCCGCGTTCTACATCACGCTTGTGGCGGCGATGATCCTGGTGGTCGGCGTGGCCTGGAACCCGCTGGCCCTGGCCAGCGATCGCGGCGTTAAACGCTGGCAAGAACCCAAACCCGCGAACCCCCTCGCCGTCCTCCACGGAGGCGCCCGCCCATGATCGATCCCCAAAGCGCTACCGCCCTGCAAGCCATCGTCCGCCGCGAGAGCCGCTCGCTCTTACAGTACGTCGGCGAGTCGTTCCCCTGGACGCGCGCTAATGAACTGGTCGCGTTGGCCGACCTGCGCCAGCTCATCGCCGAGGAGAATCATTCCACCCAGGCGCTCGGCAAATATCTCCTGGCGCGCCACGTCCGCTTGCCCTTTTTCTCCGCCTATCCCTCCGTGTTCACGAACGTCAACTTCGTCGCCCTGGATTTCGTGCTGCCGCGATTGGTCGAGCTACAAGCGGGCGCCATCGCCGCGCTGGACGCCGACCTGTCACGGATACGCGACGATGAAACTCGTGAACTCGTCCAGAAGCACCTGGACATGAAGCGGCGTCATCTGAAAAAATTGACGGAACTGACCGCCGCCTGTATCGAACCCGCCAAGGTTTGATATGACGTTGGAACTGATCGACACCCATGCCCACCTCGACGACGAACGCTTCCGCGCCGATCTTCCCGAGGTGCTGGATCGCGCCCACGCCGCCGGCGTGCGCCGCATTTTAACCATCGCCACCACCGGCGCCGACAGCGCCGGCTGCGTCGCCCTCGCCGAGCGGTATCCGCAGCTGGCCGCGACGGTCGGCCTGCAGCCGAACAACCTGGCACGAGAGCCGGCGAATGCGTGGGACGACGTACTCCGTCTGGCGAACAACCCCGTGGTCGTCGGCATTGGCGAAACCGGACTGGATCGCCACTGGGACGATACGCCGTTCGCGGTGCAGGAAGATTACTTCGCCCGGCATCTCGCGCTGGCCCGGCAACGCCAGCTGGCCGTCGTCATCCACTGCCGCGAAGCCGAGGCCGACGTGCTGCGCATGCTGCGCGACGACTACGAGCGCCACGGTCCCGTGCGCGGCGTCATGCACTCTTTCACGGCCGACGAAGCGACGGCGGCGCAATGCCTGGCGATGGGCCTGTACATATCCTTCGCCGGCATGGTCACGTACAAGAACGCGCAAGCGTTGCGCGAGGCGGCCAAGACGATACCGCTGGATCGGCTGCTCGTGGAAACCGACAGTCCCTATCTGGCTCCCGTGCCCTTGCGAGGCAAGCGCAACGAACCGGCCTTCGTCGAACACACGGCGCGCTGCCTGGCCACGGCGCGCGGCGAGAATGCCGCGCTTCTGGCGGCCGCGGCGTCGCGCAACGCCCATATCCTCTTTCGCTTGACATAAGAGGGAACGATCACGAAAGCACGAAAACACGAACAAGCCAATGCAATAATATCAATTTAGTTCAGCCTATGCTTGACTCACGCATCTTTCGTGTTTTCGTGCTTTCGTGATCGATCTCCTACCGCGCGCTCTTGTATAAGTTTAAATCACTCTTACCGACGATGAGCGCGAACACTTCGCGTACTTGCTCGAAGCCCATTTGCATCAAGAAGTGAGAATCGCGGCCGAAGCTTTTCGCGCCGAGGATGTAGAAGTTGGGTTCGGCAGTTCGCAACGCCGCGGCGCCGAAGGGGGCCAAGTTGACCCGGTCGCCCGTCGGCACCTTCGCCAGCGCCGTGGCCAGGTTCATCGGGCCGAGCGACGCATACGACTCCTGCACGTGCAACTCGCGCGTGAGATCGTTGTCGGGCGAATAGCCGACGTTGGCGATGAGCCGATCGCATTCCCAGACGCGGGCCTTGCCGTCGCGGCGCGCCGTGACGCGAAAGCCCTTGTCCGGGCCGCCATATTCGACGGCGTCGATGACGCTGCCGGGATGGAATTCGACGTTGTCGTCGGTACGGGTGGCGAGCGTGTTGGCCCTTACCGCCAGACGATCGCGCTCCTTGAGCGGATCGCCGGTGAAACGTTGGATCGGTTGACTGCCCACGCCGCGCGCCAACCAGATGACCCACGTGTCGGCGTTCTTTTCGCCGAGGGTCGCCAGGCTGCAAACGCTGGCCGCCGCCGAATAGCCGGCACCGATGACGACCACGGTCTTGCCCGCGTAGGCGGCGAGGCGGTCGCCGAGGATATCGTCCACGGCATAAGCGACGTGCGCTTCCGCGGCGAGTTCGCCGGCCGCCGGGATGCCGCCGTCGCCGAGCCAGCGATGTTTGCCGTAGGTGCCGGTACAGTCGAGAACGACGTCGGCCTCGTCGATGCGTTCGGCTTTCTTGCCATCGCGGACGAGCAGGCGAAACGGTTGCTGGCCGCGTTTGGCGTCGCCGACGGACTCTCCCTTGAGGAAGCCGCGCCGACCAACGGCGAGGACTTGCGTCTCCGTCCGCAGGCAATCGCGCAAGACCTCGGCTTTCGCCAGCGGTTCGAGGTAGGCGGCCAGGTATTCCCGGCCAGTGACGCAATCGCCATCGCCGGGCAACGTATGCCGCGCGTTCTCCGCCTTCACTTCCGCGCGGCCGAGCGGCGTGCTATTCATGCTAAAGGGAGTAAACAGGCGGACGTGGCCCCAGCGCTGTATGTGGTCCCCGCCTCGACCGCGCTCGTAGACCACGACGGACAATTTGAGCTTGCGCGCGTACAGGGCGGCTTCGAGGCCAATAGGACCGGCGCCGAGGATGGCGATACGGGGCGCGTCACTCTTGGCCATCGATGACTCCGTTCCGAAAGGTCGTCGGGCAAGCTTCAAGCCAGGGTGATTTGACCGGCGCGGAAGTCGATGGTCAAGAGATGGCCGCGAAGGAAATCGAGGCCGAGGACGCCATCGACGCTGGAAGTGCTGGGAAGGTCATGAGCCAAAACGGGAAAGTCGTTCCTCCGCTGACCAAGTGCCGACACGCTTGCGACCGCTAAACGCGGCACACTCACTATCGCGCTGGCCGTTACGATTTCGAGGCGATCGTCTACGAAGGCCAGATCCTATCCGACATAAGTCAAGATTGATGGAGCAATCGCGGTAACGGTCGCCTCGGAGTCGAGCCCCAGCCTGGCCACCCAGGAGTCCGCCGGGCCGCGAAACTCTACTTCGACGACAATCAAGCCGTGCGCTGGATCGAACAATGTACTCATAAAATGACCGCCACGCCGTCGGGGATTTTGCCTAGTGCAGCGTCAAAGCCTCGATTTAGGGTAGAGGCGTCCCGCACCTCGTCTGAATTCTGGCGAATTCAGCTACTCGGACGACGACCCCCGTAGCTGAATTCGCCAGAATTCAGCCCCGCGACCCTAAAGTCAAGCCTTG
>JBBSES010000378.1:0-4989 GCA_038239465.1 Gemmatales bacterium | reverse complement strand
GTTCCTCGGCCAGCCGATGGGCCGAGCGGTGCATTCCAAGTTGAAGAAGACACACGAAAGCTGGAACGCTACGCGGGATGACGCGGCGCGGGGCGAAGAGGTCGTCGGCCTCTCGCGACAGTTCGGCAAGGCGCCGGCAACCGCCGCGCCGCTTAGGCGGCTGCGCGAGCAGGACCTCGAACTGATTTGCTTCGAGTACGTTTCGGGATAGGAAGCGAGCGAATATCGATGGACGGGAAGGGGACCGGAAGAATGACAACTATAATTCCCGCCCGACGACAATTAGATTTCCCGTCTCGAAGCGTCGTGCGCGAACCATCGCGGATGTTTTGCTCGGCGAGCGGTCGGCCGACACCCGTGGGTATCGAAAGTAGCGTCCGACCAAGAGGGCGGCGGTTTTTCGGCGCCGATAATCGGCGCCGAAGTTGATGGAAAGCAGAGGGATCGAGGCAGGTTGCGCGACAAACGGTTTGCGCCGAGCATGGGAAAGTGGCTTGCGGTTCTCACTTACGCGCGTCCGTTCGACGCGCCCTCGCGCAGAAGCCGCAGGAGGTCTCCCGCGCCGCTGGCCAGGTAGGTGGCGCCGTGCTGGGCGAGAAACTCCAGGGTATGCATGCCCCAGCCGACTCCGGCGATATCGACGCCTGCCTCGCGCGCCGCTTCCACGTCGCGCGCCTCGTCGCCGATGTAGAGCAGGTGGCGTTTCTCCAAACTTTCGCGCTTGAGCAGCCGACGCAGCGCCCGCCCCTTGCCCAGAAGCCGCGGATAACCGATGACGAATTCGAAGAGGTCTTCGACGCCGTTGGCGCGAAGGCAAGCGCGGATGTTGTCCTCGGTGTTGGAGGAGAGGATGCCCATGCGGTAGCCGAAGCCGCGGGCTTCGCGCAGGGCGGCGGGCACGTCGGCGAACAAGCGCACCGCGTCCATGCCGTCGCGCTGGGCGGCGAGGAATTCGCGCACCAGGGACGGCAGCCGGGTCAAGGGGATGCGATGGTGCTTGAGAAAGGCGAGCGTACCCATTTGTCGGACGGCATGGGGGTCGGCGACGGGGACGAAGCCGTGGCGGACGGCGAGCCGATTGTAAAGCTCCAACGCCCGTTCGAGGCTGTCGGCCAGGGTGCCGTCGAAGTCCCAGACCAGCAGACGGTAGCGCATGCGGAACTCCACGGCGGCCGCGCGGCCGCGCGGTATTTGTCATTGTCCTATGCAAAACGGGCCGCAACGCCCAGCCGTGGCCAAGGGAGGCGCGGGGCCGGGAAGCCTGGGCAAGCCGGCGCGCCGGTTCGGCAAACTGGCGTAAACGCGCGGCGCCTTCCTTGCTACAATCCGCGCGGAAAACGGTCTCTCGGCCCGCGCGAAGAGGTGGCCTGTCATGTCGAACTCGGTCCCGCCGACGCATCCCCTGCCCTTTCAGCCGACGCGCCATCAACTCGATGAACTGGATGCCCTGTTACGGCGCATCCTCACCTTGCCGGATCATGCCTCGGCCGACGACCTCGACTCTCCCCCACCGCCCAGCGAGCCGCCCGTCGCGCGAAGGATACCGATCCGCGTGCCGGAATTGCCGCCGCGCTTCTGGAGCGATGGCACGCCAACGTCCGTATCGGTTCTCGTTTCGCCGCCGCCGGCCGAATATCGTGACGCGGCGAACGAATCTCATGAAAGCAGTGAAATCACGCGTACGCCGATCGTGGTCGAGTCGGCGCCGTTGCCGCGTCCGCGCCGTTTCTCGAACGCCGATTGGTGGCTGCGGCCGTTGTTGTGGAGCAATCGCGTCTTCGACCGGGCGGCCATGCGTTTGGGCAGGCCAGGCCGTTGGCTGCGCGGATCTCGCGGCCGGGCGTATCTCGGCTGGATCGGCATTGGCTGCCTGGCGACGGCCGTCCTCTGGTGCCTGGCCGACTGGATAGGTTGGCCTTGGTAAGGACATCGGGATAAGATAGCGTGATGGCGAGCGGCGGTAGTTCCCTCCCGAGGCATGGTCGCATGGCGTCTCCCAACCTGTCGGAAAACAACGCGCCGACCCCGCGCGTCATACCCGTCGCACCGGTCATGTCGCCGCTGGCCGGGCTGCTCAGCTATCTCGTCCCCGGTCTGGGCCAGATTTACCAGGGCCGCGTCTCCAAGGGCTTGCTGTTCATGGTCTGCCTGTACGGCCTTTTCTTCTACGGCATGTACCTGGGCAATTGGAGCAACGTGTACGTGCGGCCGCTCATTACCAGTAACAACGCCGGCTATATGCGCGTGGTCGATCGCTTGCCCTTCGCCGGGCAATTTCCGATCGGCGTCGCCGTCTGGCCGGCGATACTGCAGCACAACGGCGTCGAACTGCCGGGCCGCTGGCGCGACTTCATGAAGACGCCGCCCGAGGATCCCGACGGCCGATGGAAGGGCAAGAGCCTCAAGGAACTGCAATCCGAAGGCGACAAGTTTTGGGACCTCGGCTGGGTCTACACCATCATCGCCGGCATGCTCAACATCCTGGTAATTTACGACGCCATCGCGGGGCCTGCTTTCGTCGAGTCCGAGGGTGAGAAGGACGAAGACGACAAGAGCCGCAAAGAGGAGGCGGTCGCCGTATGAATGCCCTCCTCGCCGCGCACAGTATCTATTGGGAATTGCCGGTGCTGATCGTGGTCGTCAGCCTGGTCTATAGCGCCACGCGCTACGATCGCTGGGACCAGATCGTACGCGAGGCGGCGCGCTGGGGCGTGCGCATGGGGTTGTTTCTGATTGGCATCGTGCTGATTCTCAGCGGCATCGCCATGGACGATCAGCCGATGGCGCTGCGCGTCGCCTTGTCCGGCATCGGCATTATCCTGGAAGTGACGTTGCTCTTCATCAAATGATTCGGGCGCGAAACGTAAACAAGACTTATGCCCCTCTCGACACGCTGGCAATCCTTGTTTCATGGCGCCAGCGATCCCCTCTTTCTCATCAACGTCCAACGCCGTTTGCTGGCGATCAATCCGGCCTGTCTCAAACTTTTAGGTGTCGCGGCGCCGACCGCGCGCGGGATGGTGTGCAAACGCCGGCGCGACGCCTTGCCCGGTTCCCCGGAAGCGATCTTCGGCGTCTTGAGTCCGCCCGCGGAAGCCCTGGCTAACCATCCCGCGAGGTTGCGCCGTCCGGTGACGACGATCGACGGCACGCGAATCGAGTGCGATGTCGATTTCTTGCCCCTTCACGATGCCAAGGGCAGACTGCGCATCCTCGGCAAGCTGGTGCCGGTCGAGCCGAGCGCTCCTTCCATCGTCGCCTCTCTGCCCGAGCAACTCGTAAGCTTGCGGCAAGCCGTCGCGGCGCGCTATCGGCTCGACGCCCTCGATAGTTCGCTGCCCGAAATGGAGCGCGTCGGCGCCCAGGCGCGCCTGGCCAGCGGCACCCGCGTGCCGGTTTTGTTGGTCGGCGAAGCGGGGACGGGCAAGCAATGGCTGGCGCGGGCCATTCATTACCGAAGTCCCGGGGCGGATCGGCCGTTCGCGGTACTCGACGCGCAACGCCTCAGCCCGGCTTTGTTGGTTGATGCCTGGAACACACTTTTAAGCCACCGTCGCCTGGGCACGATTTACCTGCGCGAGCCGGCCCTGTTGCCGCGCGACCTGCAAGCCCGGCTCGTCGATTGGTTGGGCGAGGACGACGCGACGCGACCCCGCCTCTTGGCCGGCAGCCGACGCGATCCCCGGGAAGAGATCGCCGCTGGTCGATGGTTGGAGGATTTGCACGCGGCGCTCGCCACGCTGGTCATCGCCCTGCCGCCGTTACGCGATCGGGCCGACGATTGGCCGGCGCTGGTCGATCGACTCTTGCTCCGCGCCGCCGAGGACGATAGGCACGTCGTCGGCCTGACGCCAGCCGCGTGGGAAGTGTTGCGCGGCCATCGCTGGCCGGGCAACCTGCGCGAATTGTTTCATGTGCTGGCGACGGCGTGGCGCCACGCGACCGGCGAGCGCATCGACGCCGCCGACCTGCCGGCGCACTTGCGCCAGGCGGTCAACCTCGCGCGAATTCCCGAGCGGGAGGCCGAACGACCCGTGCATCTGAAAGACCTGCTCGCCCAGGCGGAGCGGCGTCTCATCGTGTTGGCGCTGCGCATGGCACGCGGCAACAAGAGTCGGGCCGCCGAACTGTTGTCGATCTATCGGCCGCTCTTGGGCCGGCGTATGGAAGCGCTGGGGATCGGTGATACGGAGTATCATTGAGCGCGATCTTTCCCAGTACCGCTGGTTAGCGACGCTTCGCAGAAGCGTTGTGCGCCATGAGAAGCCAAGCCCATGCGCTCGCCGCGAATCCTGGTTTACGAACACGATGGCCGACTTGCCGCTCTGTTGCGCTCGGCGGAAGAGACCGGCCCCGCCATCCGCGACCGCGAGCAGGCTCAGGGCTGGTCGTTGCGCGAACCGCGCCGCCTGGAGTCGTGCCTGCGGCTGACGCGCCACGGTGGCCCCTGCATCCTGATCGTTCGCGTGGCGACCAAACTGGAACCGAACCTAACAGTGGAAAAGGAGGAGCAGGAGGCACGGCGCCGCCTCCGTGCTTTTCAGCTGCTGGAAGCGGTGCAAAGATTGCGGCCCGATACGTCCGTGGTCGCCGTGAGCGATCAGGACGACGCCGCGCTATCCGGTTTGGCATGGGACCTCGGGGCCACGCTGGTACTCTTTCCCCCTCGGTCTCTGGCGCAATTGCCGGCCCTCGTCGCCGGGCTGATGGCGAAAGCGGAGGCGGGATCGTGAACCCTTTGCCGACCCTGGACGAGACGCGCTGCACCGGCTGTGGCGATTGCGTGCGCGTCTGTCCCACCGATTGCCTGGAAATGGCCGGCCCGCTGCCGTGGCTGCCCCGACCACGGGATTGCGTCAGCTGTGCGTTGTGCGTGCTGGTATGTCCGGTCGAAGCGCTGGCGTTGGCGGAGGAAGAATGAGTACACCCCGGAAAAAAATTTAGCCGCGATTCGTTAGGGGAGCGCGGGGATGATATCACCCCCGCGCT
>JBBSES010000377.1:0-5038 GCA_038239465.1 Gemmatales bacterium | reverse complement strand
CGAAACACGATGAACGAACGCCTTATTTCGTAACCGGAGTCAACTCGAAGTGCAGCTTTTGCGGCTTAGCGGCCTCGCGGATCTTGGCGTCCGCCGCCTCGACCTGCTTGGTCATCTCCGCGAGCTTGTCCTTCAATTCCGCGGGCGCGTCCTTGGCGTTGGCCTTTTGCGATAGGCCGCGCCAGCCGCCCACGATGTTTTCCTTCGCTCCCACCGCCGACAGGATCGCCTTGCCCTGCGCCGCGATCGGGTTCGGCTCCTTGGGATTGGCGCCCGTTCTATAGGCAGTCAGGTTGACGCCCTTATCCAGTTCGCGGGCGCCGACGGTGGCCACGGGCACGCCGTTGATCTTGAGGAGATAGTTGTCCCCCTTCAAACCCGTGACTTTCAGCGTGTACTGGCTCATGTCGAGGATGGTCGGATACAGCGGCAGCACTTGCCGGGCTTCGTCGGGGATGGGGAACGGCAGGCACTTGTCGAGGCGGTCGAAGGAGAGCGTGCCGTCGGCGGCCTTGGTATCGGTGACGGTGCAGCCCTTGGCATCGACGAGTTTGCCGTCCGCGTCGAGCGTGGCGCTAGAAACGAACGGTTCGGCGCCCAGGTCTTTCAGCAAAGCGGCGGCCATCATCAATTGTCCTGGAGGGCCGGGGTGGACCGCGTCGCCCTGCATCGAGACCGGCTTTTCCGGGTTCTTTTCCTGGGCCGCGAGGAAGGCGCGCAGGTGTTCGACCCCGGGGACGCTATCGTCCTGAGCGATCCCCTTGAGGTTGTTGACGGCGCTGGCGAGGTTCTCGCGCGGCTTGTTCTTGCCCCAGATATCGAGCAGCAGATGGAACTGATCGCCATAGGGAATCTTCTCCTTGGCGCTCAGTTCCTTGAGGGCGACGGCGTATTCATGCAAGCGCTGGTTGCCGCCGAGCTTGGCCATGGTGTCGCCGTTGTTCACGGGACTGGCGGCGAGGATGACCGGCCGTGCCTTGACGCCGCGGATGCGCTCGATCATCGTGCCCATGTTGCTCACGAACTTGTCGGTCGTCGTGCCGCCCTTGTCGTTCATGCCGAGTTCGACGGAAACGACGGTCGGCTTCCAGGCCTCGATGTCGTAATCGAAGCGAGCGAGCGTGCTGGGAATGGTGTGGCCGCCGACGCCCGAGTTGCGGAACGCGAACTTCATGTTCGGGTAGCGGGCGTAGCAGAAGGCCTCGAAGTAGTTCGAGTGCAAATGCTGAGCGGTGATGCTGTCGCCGGCCATCACCCAGACGTCGCCGTCCTTCAAGGGGAAGTCGGCGGGGGTCGCGGCGGGCGCCACGGCCACGAAGGCCAGGGCCAGCCCCAGACAGAGGAAGCGTGCGCTGCGCATGATCGAGGTCTCCGGGGAAAGGAAGAGGAAGGAACCGACGGTAGGAAGCCCGATTATGGAGGCGCCGGCGCCCCATTTCAAAGGGATTCGCGGAAACCCTGCTCTTGGCGGCGCCGCCGTGTCCCGGTACTATCGCCGGGCATGAGCCAAACACTCTCCTATAGCCATGGCGCCGCGTCCACGCCTTTGCTCGGCGAGACGATCGGCGCCAATTTTCGCCGCACCGTCGAGCGCTTCCCCGACCACGAAGCCCTCGTGGTCCGCGCGCAGAGTTACCGCGCCACCTATCGCCAGCTGGGAGAAGCCGTCGAGGAAGCGGCGCACGCCCTGCTGGCTCTGGGCGTCCAACCGGGCGACCGCGTCGGCGTCTGGGCACCCAATCGCTTCGAGTGGGTGATCGTCCAGTACGCCACCGCTCGCGTCGGCGCCATCCTCGTCAACGTCAATCCTTCCTACCAGTCCACGGAACTGGAATTCGTCCTCAACCAGGCCGGCGTGCGTTTCCTGTTCCTGGCGCGTGCGTTTCGTTCCCTGGACTACCTTGCCACCCTCGCCGAGGTACGCGATCGCTGTCCCGCGCTGGAGCAATCCTTCGTCTTCGAGGACGGTTGGCGGGCGTTCCTGGCGCTGGCCTCGCGGGCCAATGTCGAAGACTTGAACCGCCGCGAAGCATTGCTGCAATTCGACGACGCCATCAATATCCAGTACACCTCGGGCACGACGGGTTCACCCAAGGGCGCGACGCTGTCGCACCACAATATCCTGAACAACGCCTACTTCGTCGGCCTGGCGCAAGGCTTCACCGCCAAGGATCGGCTATGCATCGCGGTGCCTTTCTATCATTGTTTTGGCATGGTTCTGGGCACCCTGGCCTGCACGGCCCACGGCGCCTGCATGGTGGTGCCGGGCGAGGCGTTCGATCCGTTTGCCGTGCTGGAAACCGTGCAGGCCGAACGCTGCACGGCGCTCTATGGCGTGCCCACCATGTTTATCGCCGAACTGGACCATCCGCGTTTTGGCGAGTTCGATCTCTCGTCGCTGCGCACCGGCGTCATGGCCGGGGCGCCCTGTCCGATCGAGTTGATGAAGAAGGTCGTGTCGCTGATGCACGTGCCGGAAATCGCCATCGCCTACGGCATGACGGAAACGTCGCCCATCTCGACGCAGAGCGCGCGCGACGATTCGCTCGAAAGGCGCGTGACGACGGTGGGCCGGGTGCAGCCGCACCTCGAGATCAAGATCGTCGATCCCGTAAGTCTGGCCGTCGTGCCCCGTGGGGCGACGGGCGAACTCTGCACGCGCGGCTACAGCGTGATGCTCGGCTACTGGAACGACGAGGCGGCGACGCGCGCGAGCATCGACGACGCCGGCTGGATGCACAGCGGCGACCTCGCGGTCATGGACGACGCCGGCTACGTCAATATCGTCGGCCGCATCAAGGACATGATTATCCGCGGCGGCGAGAACATCTCGCCGCGCGAGATCGAGGAATTCCTGCACACGCATCCGCATGTGAGCGAGGCGCAGGTGATCGGCGTGCCTAGCGTCAAGTACGGCGAGGAAGTAATGGCCTGGATTCGACCCAAGGCCGGCGATTCCTTGTGCGTGGCCGACTTGCAAACATTTTGCGTTGGCAAGATCGCCCGCTACAAGGTGCCTCGCTACTGGAAGCTGTGCGACCGCTTTCCGCTGACGGTAACGGGCAAGGTGCAGAAGTACCGTATGCGCGAGATCGCGGTCGAGGAATTGGGGCTGAAGCAGGCGGCCGCGACGCGCATGGCGTGAACCTCGGCGGACCGCGGCGCGTCTGTCTGGCGTGAGCTATCACGGAAGGGCAAGCCAATGGGCGATGGCAGCCGTCTCGAAAACGGCCGAGCAGCGATGCCTTGAGGGTTCAACTCCCTCCTCTTCCGCTCGTTATCGGGCCGAGTACGCAAACCGGCAAAGCGGCCAGGTCGAGAGCCTGGTGATTGTTTGTGGGTTCAACTCCCACCTCGGCCAATGTCGGTCACGCTTCTCCGAAGCGTCGCTAAACGGCGCGCGCTTCCATCCGCGCGATCCACTCCACGTGTTGCCGATACTCCACCTGCAGGCGCCGCGCCGTGGCGCGGTCGTCATTCAACTCACGACGAACTTCATCCAATTCCAGGGCTTCGCGGTAGGCATCGCTTCGATTGCCGAGGTCGTGATAGACGGCCACGCGGCATTCGAGGGCGATGGCGTGGCGCTCGCCGGCGCCGACGCGCGATAGCAAACTTTGCAGTCTATTCCGTCGCCGCGGCAACTCGTCGTAGAGATGGCGTAGGCCCATGCGCCGAACTCGATGGTGGAAATCGTTGAAGGTCATCAGCGGTCCTCGGCATGGTGTTCGAAGGGAGAGGTGGCGAGCGCGACGCTGGCTTCCTCATTCCAGTTATTCGCCGAGGAAACGGAGAGATTTCGGCCACCAGCGCGCGCGACAAAAACGAGCGAGGGCGAGCCTTGCGACTCGCCCCCCTCGTTCGGATTCCGCGAAACGGCAAGCCGATTAGACCTTGCCCTCGGCCGCGCCGGCGCCCACCAATTCGGGCGTGCCGCCGCTGGTCGTGGACTCGAAGTTCAGCTTCTTCTCGCCATCGACTTCCTGCACGCGAACGGTGATCGTGTCCTTACCGACGAAGCTGCCCTTGAGCAACTCCTCGGCCATCGGATCCTCGATCATGTGTTCCAAGGTCCGCTTCAAGGGCCGAGCACCATATTCGGGGCTGTAGCCCTTCTCGATGATGAGTTCCTTGGCCTCTTCGGTCAGCACCAGGGTCAGGTTGCGCTCCTTGAGGCGCTTCGTGACCTTGGCCAGCTCGATCTCGATGATGTGCTTCATGTCGGCCGGGAACAGCTTGTGGAAGACGATGATGTCGTCCACGCGGTTAAGGAACTCCGGCCGGAAGGTGCCTTCCATGACCTGCTTCAGCGTGTCCTTCATGCGCTCGTAGGTCGCCTCGGCGTCCTTGCGGCCGATGAAGCCGAACTTGTCCTTGCCGACGATCTGCTCAGCGCCGACGTTCGTCGTCATGATGAGGATCGTGTTCTTGAAGTCCACGGTGCGGCCGACGTTATCGGTCAACCGGCCTTCTTCCATGATCTGCAAGAGCATGTTCCAGACATCGGGATGCGCCTTCTCGATTTCGTCGAGGAGGACGACGCTGTAGGGCCGGCGGCGGATCTTCTCGGTCAGCTGGCCGCCTTCCTCGTAGCCGATGTAGCCCGGAGGAGCGCCGACCAACCGGCTGACGTTGTGCTTCTCCATATACTCCGACATGTCGAGCTGCACGAGGGCGCTCTCGTCGCTGAACATGAAGTGAGCCAGGCGCTTGGCCAGCAGCGTCTTGCCGACACCCGTCGGTCCGGCGAAGATGAAGCTGCCGATGGGCCGCTTGGGATCCTTCAAGCCCGAGCGCGACTTGCGCACGGCCTTGGAGATGCGCACGATCGCCTCGTGCTGGCTGATGACGACCTTGTGCAGTTCGTCTTCCATCTTCAGAAGGCGCATCGTTTCGTTGTCTTCGAGGCGCTTCAGCGGCACGCCGGTCATCTTGCTGACGACCTCTGCGACCACTTCCTCGTCCACGACGCCGTCAGCCTCCTTGGCCTTTTCGCGCCATTGCTTGTGCGTCGTCTCCTTCTCCTTGCGGAGCTTCT
>JBBSES010000376.1:0-5041 GCA_038239465.1 Gemmatales bacterium | reverse complement strand
GCATGGACGAATCCCCGATTTCATTGGGGCGTGGCATTCTCTCGTTTACCATGCACCTGCCCTGGCGAGCAATGCCTCGCTTCGGATACAAAATCGCTACCTAGTGATCCCCACCCCGGCAACCGCTGGAAACGGAGTTCGCGCATGGACTGGCTCGCGCTGGCCGCCGATGGCTTCGAAACGGTGAACGCGGACGCGGCGCTGAAGAAGCAAGCCGCGCGCTTCTTGCGGCAATGGCTGACCGAAGCGGACTTCGCCGCCTATCGGCCACAGCTCGAATGGCTCATCGGCCAAAAGCAATGGGCCGGCCTGCTCGACCGCTTCTATCAGATCCTGCCCTTCGGCACCGGCGGCCGCCGCGGCGCCGTCGGCATTGGCCCCAATCGCATGAACCTCTGGACCCTCGGCGCCTCGGTGCAGGGCCATTGCGAGTACCTGCGCCAGCGCTTCCCCGAGGTGACGGCGCCGCGCGTCGTCCTCGCCTACGACGTGCGCCGCTTCGAAGACAAGCGCGGCCAGTATTGCCCCGATTTGCCCAACCCGGTGCTGCACCTGACTTCGCGCGACTTCGCCAAACACGCGGCCTGCATCTACGCGGCCAACGGCGTCGAGGCGCACATCCTGCCCGACGGCAGCAGCCATTTCCTGGCCACCCCCGAGTTGTCGTACGCCATCCGCTTCCTCGAAGCCCACGGCGGCTTGAACGTATCCGCGTCGCACAATCCGCCCGACGACAACGGCGGCAAATTCTACGACGAACGCGGCGGCCAACCCGTGCCGCCCGACGATCAGATCATGGCCGACCTCGTCGACCAGGTCGGCGCCATCAACATCGTCCCCTGGAGCGAGGCGCCGCGCGGTGGCAAGGTCGTCTGGCTCAACGACGCTCCCCATCGCGCGTATATCGACCTGCTCCGCAAACAGAGCCTGTTGCCGCCGCCCCATCTGGACGAAATCGCCGTCGTCTTCACTCCGCTGCACGGCGTCGGCTCGAAGACCTCCCTGGAAGTGCTGGTCGAACAGGGCTTCCGCGTCACCACGGTCGTGGAGCAGATGCCGGCCGACGGCCTGTTTCCGCACGTCACCGGCAACCCCAATCCCGAGTTCCCCGCGTCGATGGACCGAGCGGAAGCATTGGCCAAGACCGTCGCCGCCGACCTCGTTCTCTCGACCGATCCCGACGCCGACCGCCTGGGCGCCTTGATTCCCGACCGGGCCGGCGGCTATCGCTTCGTCACCGGCAACGAGATCGCGGCCCTGTTGACGCATTTCAAGCTGACTCAACTGCGGGCACAGGGCCGGATGCCGCCGTCGGCCATCGTCGTCAAGACCGAGGTCACCACTGGCCTGGTGACGCGCGTCGCCCGCTACCACAAAGCGCAAGTCGTCGAAAATTTGCTGGTCGGCTTCAAGTACATCGCCGAAGTCCTGTGGCAGCTGGAACGCGACGGCGCTTACGAGGACGCGCGCGGCACGCCCGACGATTTCGTCATCGGCGTCGAGGAGAGCCACGGCATCCTGGTCACGCCGCACATCCGCGACAAGGACGCCGGCGGCGCCGCCTTGCTCTTCGCGGAACTGGCGCTCGATCAAAAACGCCGCGGCCGCACGGTCCTCGACGCGCTCGAAGACTTGTATCGTCAGTTCGGCTATTTCAACAACCGATTACAGACCATCGCCATGAGCGGCGTCGAAGGGAAGCAGAACATGGCGCGGATGCTCGACACCTTGCGGCGTACGCCCTTCGCGGAAGTGGGCGGCCTGCCCGTGACGGCGTTCGAGGACTGGCGCGACGAGAAGGGCCGTCTGGGGCCGATCAAGGGAGCGACCGACGCCGCCGGCCGTAATGTGCTGCTGTTCCGCCTGGGCGAACAAGCCCGCGTGGCCCTGCGTCCTAGCGGCACCGAGCCGAAAGCCAAGGCATACATCGAAGTGAGTACGCCGCCCGCCGATCCGAGGCATTCAGCGGCGGAATGGCAGGCGCAATGCCGGGCGGCCGATACTTTGGCGAGCCAGCTGGCCACCGACTTCTTGGCCAAGGCGTTGGGACTGGTGGGATTGAAGGTGTGACGAACAGGGGCGGTTGCCAGGTTCCCGAGAGGCCGAATTGACAGGATAGCCACACGGAAGCACCATGAATTTCATGAACCACGCACCGTCCACGACGATTTCGCCCGACCTCCGAGCCGAATTCGAGGAGGCCGTCCGCCGCGCCATGTCCGGCCAGCGCGACGCCGAAGCCATGAAAAAAGCCTGCGACCACATGGATGCCGTCCGCGAGGAAATCCGCCGCCAACACGGCGTTCAGGACATTGGCGACGATCTCATCCGTGAATTGCGCGGGGAATTGCCGCGGTGATGAAGCGCGTCCTGGATTCGTCGGTCGCCCCTTCCTCTCTTGCTTCGGGCCGTGGAAATCTCCTCTTGGCTTCGGATTGGCGTGTACGACTGTCTCTACGTCGAGTTGGCCGAACGCGAAAATTGCACGCTCGTCACGGCCGACGACCGACTGGTCAAGAATCTTCAAGCTCACTTCTCGTTCATGGTAGCGCTGGCATCGCTACCATGATTGCACGACTAATATAATTTTGTACACTATATGGAGGAAGAGGGGCGAATGACTTGAGTCCTCCCTGCATCGTGCCGAATCCAACTCCATAACATTCGCGCTCTTCCTCCCTTACGAGGAGACGAACCATGAAAACCACCGTCGTGGAGACTTCCGCCAGTGACGTATCTACCCTGACACGGGCCTTGGCTGGCCCCTTCGAGGCGAGCGAAGTGCGCTTTAAGCCGGCCGTCGTCAGCGGCAACCGCGCCATGGCCCTGGCCTACGTCGATGCCCGTGTCATCCAGGACCGACTCGATGGCGTTCTCGGCGTCGAGGGCTGGCAGGACGACTACGAAATCTTGCAAGACGGCTCGGTCGTCTGCCGGCTGCGCCTGCGCCTGGGCGGCGAATGGGTGACGAAGGTCGATGTCGGCAGCCCCAGCGAACAACCCGATGGCGGCGATCGGCTCAAGGCGGCCTTCAGCGACGCGCTCAAGCGGGCGGCGGTCAAGTTCGGCATCGGCCGGTATCTCTATCGGCTGCCGGCGCAGTGGGTCGATTACGACCCGCAGCGACGGCAGTTCGTCAAGGTGCCGACGCTGCCGGCTTCCGCGTTGCCCAAGCCGGCCCCGGAAGTGAAAGCCAAGCCCTCCCTCAAAACTGCGACGCACACCTTGCCGTCCAGCGGCGCCGAGTTGCGGCAGCGCCTCATGGACTACGAAGCCACGCTGGTGGCCAAGGGAATGTGTACGACGGGGGCGTTGCTGAAGCACGTCGCGCAAGCCGGGGTCAAGGCGGGCCACGACGGCGACTTGACCACCTGGACGGGACCGGCCATCGCGCTGGCCGCCGCCGAAACCAAGGCGTTCGAGGCCGCCGCCCGCCAACGCCGCGCGGAAAAGAAAGAGGTGGCGTAAGCCGGCCGCGCGGGGCGCGAGGGGACCAGGCACCCCTTGCGTCCCATGCCGCCCACGCCGACTTTGTCGGCATCCCTCTGGACAACGCCGCGAAACGTGGATAAGATGCTATTGTTTTTGCTCGGCTAGTACGCATTCGCGCCATAACCGCGCTTATCCACGGAGGTTTGTTTGACGACCGCAGTCCTCGCGGAACCCGAAAACGGGTTTCGCACCTTAGCCCTCTCTCCCTCGGTTCAGGCTGCTCTGCAACGCGCCCGATATTTCCAACCCACGCCCATCCAGGCCGCCCTGATCCCCGAAGCCCTCACCGGCAAGGACGTCATCGGCCAGGCGCAGACCGGCACCGGCAAGACCGCCGCTTTTCTGCTGCCCTTCCTCAATTCCTGGACCGACACCGGCGAGCCTGGCCCCACGGCCCTCGTCATGGCGCCGACCCGCGAGTTGGTCGCCCAGGTCAACGAGGAAGCGATTAAGCTGGCCCCTGACCCCAATTGCCGCGCCGTCGCCATCTACGGCGGCCAGCGCTTCGGCGGCCAGCTGAGCGCCCTGCGCCGCGGCTGCGCCATCGTCGTCGGCTCACCCGGCCGCGTCCTCGACCACCTCGGCCGAGGCACGATGTCGCTGGCAGGCGTGCGCTACGTCGTCCTCGACGAGGCCGACCGCATGCTCGACATCGGCTTTCGGCCCGACATCGAAAAGATCCTGCGCCAGTGCCCCAAGCAGCGGCAAACCCTGCTCCTGTCAGCCACGATTTCGCCGCCCATTCTGCGTCTGGCGCAGCGCTACATGGTAGACCCGGTCCACATCAACGTGTCGCCGGCCAACCTCAGCGTCACCAATATCCAGCAGTCGTACATCACCGTGGCCGAGGACCGCAAACTCGATCTGCTCATGCGCGTCATCGAGCGCGAGAAGCCACGGCAGTGCATCATCTTCACGCAGCGCAAGCGTACCGCTGACGATCTCTACCGCGAACTGAAAACCCGCGTCAAGCGTTCGGCGGCGATGCACGGCGACTTGCCGCAGGGCCAGCGCGAGCGCATCATGGCCGGCTTCCGCGATGGCCGCGTCGTCTACCTGGTCGCCACCGACGTGGTCGGCCGCGGCATCGACGTCACCGGCATCTCGCACATCATTAACTACGACCTGCCCGAAGACCCGGAGAACTACATCCACCGCATCGGCCGCACCGGACGCATGGGCAAGGACGGCCGCGCCATCGCCTTTGTCACCCGCGAGCAAGGATTCCAGCTGACCGACATCGAAGCGACCATGAATAAGCTGGTGCCCGAGGAAACCATCGATGGCTTCGAGGCGGTGCCGCCCAAGCCGGTAGCGACGCCCGAGGCGCCGAAGCCGCATGTGCCCGTGTTCGGCCGGCAACGGCGGCGCTACAAGACGGGTTTGTAATAAGTCTTCGACGGAATTCACGGCCCGGCCACCTGCCGCCGGGCCGACGCTCCTTTCCTGCTAGCAAATCGCTTTGCTTACCATATCCGTGCTAGTCTTCGCTGAGGCTTCCCTCGACGCGATTGCGCGCACATCTGGTGCAGTGGACCCCATTGTCTAG
>JBBSES010000375.1:0-5056 GCA_038239465.1 Gemmatales bacterium | reverse complement strand
CCGGGGCGGTTCTAATTGCCCGTGTGGTCGGGAGCGTCAGGCGTACCCGCGGGCCCGAACCACAGACTCAGGCGATGCGGGTGCGTCCGGGGGTGTCCGGTTCCCGCGCCCTACGGATTGAGCCGAGTCAAAAGGCGAAAATGCGTTCGTCCGACTGCACGTAGGGAGTCCTAGCACTGACGGCCGGGGGCAGGCGCTTGAACCAAGCGTCCGGGCCATCGCCCCTTCACAGCGGTGTCGGCGTTTTACCGTGGGAGACGGCGCGGCGGCGGCGCGAGGACGCCGACAGGCTCGCTTGCAAGCGAAGCATGTCGCGCGTCTTGGCCAAATCGAGCGGCTTGAGGAAGAAGCAGGAGGCGCCCATGCGCCGCAGCCGCTGCAGGGAGTAATTTCCCGAATGCCCGCTCATGAAGCAGCAGCGCACCTCGGGGTCGAGCAAAGCGAGCGCTTCGAGCGTTTGCGGACCGTCGAGTAGGGGCATGAAAACGTCGAGCAGTACCACGTCGATTTCATCGCGGTGTTGCTGGTAGCATTCCACGGCTTCTTCGCCGTGGCGAGCGGTCCAAACCTGAAAGCCACTAGAAGTGAGTACCGATTTCAAGAGGGCGCAAATGGCGGGTTCGTCGTCGGCGACGAGTACCCCCGCGAACATGTCGGTGGTGCCCGTTGCTTGGTAAGTCGCTGTTTGACGGCCGGCCTTCGCTGGTTCGGGCCATTGGGCCAGGTCGGGGATTTCCATGATACAGGTCTCCACCCCCACCAGCGACGCGAGCCTGTGGGGCCTTCGGGCATGTTTCCCCTGGGTGCAAATTAAAAGCCAAGATCGCGTTTCGCCTGGCGGAGCGAGCCGCGATCGCTCTAAGCGTAAAGCGTTGAAACATTTGCGGTCGAGGCCGAGTGGAACCCACAGGCGGCGGCGGTTCGCGCTCGGGCGAAAAACAATCACCCTGACACGATTCGGCCCACGTCGATCGGCGAAGGCGTCGTCGTTCAATAGCGGAACTCGACGCCGACATCGAGGCCTTGTGCCCATAGGCTCGTGCCCTCGAAGCGATTTTGTGGCCGGAACGGGCCGCCCGGATTGACGACGGGCGGCAGGAGGTTGGGGTTCACTTGCAAGTCGATGTTCTTGCCGGCCCAGACGGCTTCGCTCCAATAGAGGCCAGTGTAGCCGGCATGGACGCGGATGCTGGAGTTGACCTGGTAGCCGATTTGCACGCCGAGTTCGGGGACGACGATGCCGCGTTGGCGTTCCAGGCGCCCGACGTTGGACTGTAAGGCCAGCAGGCCGCCGACGTTGCTCACGGGGGTGCCGCCAGGCGTCGTGGTGGTGGTGTTGCCGTTGATCTCGACGATTTCGGAATTTTCGCCGACGGCAAGCTTGGTCAACCAGCGCAGCTGGAAGGGGCCGCGGCGATATTCTCCGGCTAGTCCGAAGTCGAAGCCGTGGAAGTTGTTGCTGGCGTCGAAGCGGTCGCTCACGCGAATGAGGGTTCCCGCGGGCACGTTTTGCTGGTTAGCGCCGCTGATGGCCGTCAGGTTCTCGGTGATGCCGAGGCGGTCGTTGAACTGGAGGAAGCGATAACCGCCGAGGACGTCGAGGCGCCAGCAGGGGCCGCAGCATAGGTTTTCGCGGAAGAGGACGCCCGCGCCCAGCAAGCCGTCGGTCTTGCTGACCGCCGAGACGCTGCCGGAAAGAACGCCCGGAAAGCTCACCAATTCGGAGGATTGCAGGCCGGTGGTGGCGTTTATGAAGGGACGGCTAATGATGTTCGTGCCGTCGGAACCGGCCGCCAGGGTCTTGCTATTGTTAGACAGGCCGAGGAAGCTGGCTTCGACGCCGATGGTCTGCTCGCGGTCGAACCAGCCGCCGACGAGGAGGCGGGTGCCGATGCGCAGGTCGTCGTTGACGCGGTCGCCGCCGAAGACGACCTTGGCGCCGCTCCCGATGACGCCAGCCTGGGCTTGAGGCGTGCCGGCCGGGCTGCTGGTAGCCAGGGCGGGGAGCGAGGCGCCTTTCATCCACCAGAAGAGGAGGTCGGCCTCGGCCCAAAGTCGGCCGCCGGGGCGCTCGTCGGCCACCGGGGCATACGCTTCGTCCGTCACGACCGGGGCCGACGTGACGCCGACCGGCGGGGGCACTTCAGCGGCGGGAGGCGTCGATACGGGGGCCGGTTGGGCGAAGGCGCCGCCGCCCGCCGCCAGGAGGGCCACTACCGCGCTAGCAAAACGGCCAGTCATGCGAAACTCCTGATTGCTCGGAGGACCAAGGCGCTGGGGGGAGTGCGGAAAGCGAGGTTTCGTAGGATTGTTTTCGGTATTCCGGGGGTTCTGCCTGTGCCTTTTTTGCCGGAAGGGGACGGGCGAAGCGGGGCAAAATAGCATCGGCCGGGGAGGCGGGGCAAGGCTCCGTGGGCCGAAGAAGCATCCGCGGCCGTCAGCGCCGCGGTCGGCGCCGATGGGGCGATTGACTAGGATGAGTGAAGGTATGCCGCCAATGCGGCGGGCGACGACCGGGAGAAACGCATGGCCCAGCGGCGCGGGCGGCCGACCAAGATCGTGCATTGGACCGAGGAGGATCGCCGGGTGATCGCCGGCATGCGTCTGGCGCTGCGCATGGCCAACCTGCCGGATAGCCTGGCCAACACCCTGACGCCCAACGACGTGCGTCGCTTGGATCCGTTGGAAAAGGCCGCGTATTTGCGCCACTGGGCGCGGCAGCAAGCGGGGCATTGAACGGATCGACTCACGCTCCTCGCCCCGCGTCTTTGCGAAGGTCTACCATGACGGAAACCGAATGGCTCACGAGTACCGACCTCAACGCGCTGCTCGAATCGTTGGGAGACCGCGTCAGTGCCCGTAAGCTCCGCCTGTTCGCGTGCGCCTGCTGCCGGCGCATCTGGCCGTTGCTCAGCGACGCGCCGAGCCGCGAGGCAATCGAGGTGGCCGAGCGCTTCGCCGATGGCCTGGCGACCAAAGCGGAGTTGATGGCCGCCCGCGAGGCAGCCGCGCAAGCGCCGGCTCCGGCGGCGGCGCAAGTGGCGGGGCGCGACGCCCGCTGGGCCGCCACCTGGGCCGCCGCCGGGGCTAGCCGCATCGCCGCCTGGGCGGTCGCCAAGAACTCCGAACGACAAGCACAACCAGGGTTGCTCCGCGAGATCGTCGGCAACCCCTATAGAGAAGTCAAGAAAGTGGAACCGTGGCCCGAGGAGGTCATCCAGCTGGCCGAGCAGATGTACCTCGGTACGGGCGACCATTTCGCGCTGTGCGACGCCCTCGCCGACGCCGGCGCCGCGGAACTGGCCGAGCATTTCGGCATGGCGGGGCATCCCAAAGGATGCTGGGCGCTCGATTTGATTTTGGGGAAGGAGTAGGGGGCGTTAGCGACGCTTCGGAGAAGCGTATTCTTGGCAAGCGGGGGGCGTAAGCCCTCCGTGGATTTCTCGCGGAGAACCACGGGGCGCCGGCTTCCGACTCTTTTATGTGTCGCCGCGCGGCCTGGAGTATTGCTTCATCCGCTGAAGCAAAGCGTTCCCGGGTGGGGCGTGTCGCGTAGGCCGTCCGCCCTGCCGAAAAACTCGCCTGGACAGCGCGCGTCGTCCGTGGCATAAGCCCGCCTTCAAGCCAGACCTTTTTGCCAGCGCGGCCGCGATCGGCGCCTTCCACGGGAGGGGCCGGACGACGCGGAACGGTTCCGGAGGATGCCATGCGCCGATTCGGGAGGGGAAGTCTCGTCATCGCGGGAGTGCTGGGCCTGGGGCTATCGTCGGCCGTCCGCGCCGAGGATCCGCCCGAAAATTCTCGGGGACGGGCCAGCAGTTTCCGCTCCGCCACCATCTGGGATCATCTGCTGCCAAGCGACCCGAAGCCGGCGCCCAAGAAGGACGCCGACAAGGATGCCAAGCCGCGCAAGGCCGACAAGGGGGATAAGGGCAAAAAGGGCGACGACCTGGACAAGGACGCGGGCCTGAAAAAGGTGGCCGCCAAGCCGGCCCCGCAAATCGACGAATTTACGGCCGAACGCGACCGCGAAGAGAAAGCGTATCTCCGCCGCCTCGGCGTCTGCCTTAAGCTGCATGAAATCGCCGAGCAGACGCGCGACGACGAACTGGAAAACAAGGCGCGCGACCTGGAAGACCGCGTTTGGGCCATCTACGCTCAGCGCACGGCGCACCTGCCGGCCGGCGACGACGCCGACGATGCGAAAGCGCTCGACAAGCGCGTCGGCAAACCGTCGCGCCGCGGGACCGACAAGGGCGAAGCCTTGATTTATCCCAAAAACAAGGATCGCGAAGGGATCGCGGTCAGCCGGGAGGGACGGCCATGAAGCGGTGTCTAACGCTCGCCCTATTGCTGATGACGTTGAATACGGGCTGCGTCTCGGGAGTGTTTCCGCTGAACGAAAAGCCGGCGACGCCCGCCGTCGCGGCGCCACCGCCACCGAAGTCGGGGCTGACGCCCGACCGCGTGACCGGCACGAATGGCCGGGAGTCGGCCGACGCGCTGGAGCAGGAATTGAACCGCGTCGAGACGCAACCGTAGAGCTAACGGACAAAACTCCGGTTGCAACTGTTTACCGAAAGCCTGCCGCTCGGCATGTTGAAAAATGACCTCGTCACGATCAGCAACGACGAGGCGCGCAACCATCCCCAAGCTCCGGGAGCCGCCGGCATGAGGGGACACAAGATTTTGGAAGTGCATCTCTCCTGACGCAACCGAACTCACGGCCGAGGGTGCCGCGTGCTTGAATGAGAACGGCTCGTCGTGGGAAGCACCCTTACCGGCACGATCTTATTTGCGGTCGGCATGTGCTTTCATTTCCTGATTCCCGTCGTTGCTCCGCAAGTGGCGCTGGAGTACCGCAACGATGGCGTATTCCAGCCGTGGAGCACATGGACCGTGAAGTACATGCTCGTCCATCCCTGGCTGTTCGGCATCCTGTTCTCCGGCGTCTTCTTCTGGTTCAGGTCCGTGATCGGCACTGCCAACCTGGGAGGCATGAGGGATGGCCTGTTCTACGGTCTGGCGGTGTTCCTGGTGGGGAGCCTACCCGTCT
>JBBSES010000374.1:0-5060 GCA_038239465.1 Gemmatales bacterium | reverse complement strand
TATCCTGACCCTTCGGCCGTGGTGTGTCCGTCCCCTTAGGTTGCGGCGTATCCTGACCCTTGGGCTGCGGCGTGTCCGTCCCCTTGGGCGGCGGCGTGTCCGTCCCCTTGGGTTGCGTCGTATCCTGACCCTTCGGCCGTGGCGTCTCCGTCCCCTTGGGCTGGGGCGTATCCTGACCCTTCGGCCGTGGCGTGTCTGTCCCCTTGGGTTGTGGTGTATCCTGACCCTTGGCCCGCGGCGTGTCCAAGTCTTTTGGCCGCGGTTCGAGGCGGGTCGGCTGCGGCGCGGGCGGCAGGGGCACGCGCCTCGGCTCCTTTTGTGCTGCCGGCCGTTCCTTCGGCCCCTCGGGGCGCGGCGCCGGCCGCTCTTCCTTGACCCGATGCTCGCGCAAATCGTGGGTCTCCTGAGCGATGGCGCGTTGTTCCGTTCGTTGTTTTTCCGAGACGGCCGTTAAACCGCCCACGGTGTTCCCGTTGCCGCGCACTACCTGGCTCAGTGAGGTCACGGTCTGCAATGTAGTGCGGTTGTTGATATTGACGTTGTTTTGATTGATAACCGTCTTCTCATTACGCTGATTTTGGATGAGCGTATTCTGCTCGACGAGGGTCCGCGCCGGGCGAGGCAAGTCGCCCTTGATGCGCCCGTCGTTGACGGCGCTGAGGCCACGCCACCAGTTGTCCTGGCGATGTTCGGCGTTGTAGTAGCCATACAGCGAATCGTGATGGCGCGGTCCGTAGCTGAGCCACGGCTGATATCCTTGCCGCGCGTAGCCGGCGCCGTAGTAATCGCCAAAGCAGTATTGGTTCCACTGCGGCCGCACGAAGCACGAGCCCAACAGGCTCGGCGTGTTAACGCAGTAACTCGGCGTGAAGACGAAGTCGGCGGCCACCGGCTGCGCGAACGCCACCGGCGCGAACAACAGGCCGCGCTCGGCCAGAGGGAAATCCCAGAACCCGCTCACGAACGTGCAGCCCGACGGGGTCCACGCATAGGAAGACGCGGTCCACACCTGGCCCGGCCGCGCTTCTAGCCAGAAGCCGGGACGCCAAACAAAGCGCGACTGCCGATAGAGGTGAATGCCCGGCACGTAGATACTTTTCGCGTCCGGCGCCGGCGTGGACGGGCCTTCTTCGAGAGAGGCCGGCGGGTCGGGCAAGTAAGTAAGCTCCTTCGCTTCGGCATTGGCCCAGAAGCCATTCACCCATTGGCAGCCGTCGCCGGAGGCGGTCCAGTAACCAGGAAGCCAACGCCGGCCGGTCGGCGGCACCCGCCAGAAACCGCTGACCCAGAGGAAATCGTTGCGGTCGCCATCCCAGGCCCAATAGCCGGGAATCCACGCGACGGTATCGCCGGCGGGTTTCTGGTCCGGCGGCTCCTCGGTGATCGGCTCCGGCGCCTGCTTGCCGACGACCGGATTAGCCACGGGATTGTATGTCCCCGGCTGAGCGAACGCCTCATGAATGGGGCCGCGCGCTTGCACTTCCGCGAGGTCTTTGTCCTCGGCCGTGACGGCCGGTTCGACGCTCAGCAGCAGCGTCGCCGCTAAGCCTAGCGGCACCAGCAAATGTCGATAGAAGTGGATTCTCATGATGTCCTCTCGAAAAAGGTCGGGGGCGGCAGGCTCACGTTTCTCGATAAAGTAACGCGCATAACCGCCGGTCTTGCGCGACCGTTCACGTCCAATGGTGCAATTACCGCGCCGACGCGCGCCCATCAAAATGGTCCCTTTTCGCTTGACAGGATGGACCGTTTATCCTAATGATCGAGTTATTCGATTGTCGAATCATGTCTAGGAGTCGCCCCATGACACCGCTCGACTTGCGAGCCACCGAACTGCGCGACCGGGTGGAGGAAATCCTCGACCAGTTCCGCGTCGCCGAGGCTGCCACCGCGAACGGGCCTCACGTCGATCTGAGTTCCCAAGAGTTGCGCGTCGTGGAATACCTGGGCGACGCCGGCCCGCGCATGATGCGGGAACTGGCTGAATTCCTGCTCGTCGCCGTCAATTCCGTGACCAGCACCGTGGACAATCTGGAAAACAAGAAGATCGTGCTGCGCCAGCGATCCGACCAGGACCGGCGCGTCGTGCGCGTCAACTTGACCGACCCCGGCAAGGTCGTCTACGCGGCGGCGGTCGAGGACAAGACGAAGCTCCTGCGGAATATGCTGGGCGCCCTCACTGAAGACGAGCAGGAGATTTTCATGGTGCTGTTTCGCAAGATCGCCCGCGGCGGCCGGGTAAGGCCGGCCAAGCGGCAGACCGCCACCGGATGAGCCACCAATGAAACATCCTTCTGGCTCCCCTCCCCTTTAGGGGAGGGATTGGGGATGGGGTTTTTGGCCGCTCGACCCCAGCCCCAACCCCTCCTCTAAAGGGGAGGATAGGCTACAGCCCCCAATGGTTCGGATGTCGAAACGTTCCCCCGGCGAAGCAAGAATGACATCGCTCGAAGGAGCGCCATGAAGCCAACGATATTCCCCTGGTTCAAACGTATTGCCTTGCCTCTAGTTATCGTCGCGCTGCTCGTCGTCGGCGCCATCTGGTTCACTTATGGACGCGGCAGATTGGCTGCCCCGGTCAAGCCCAAGAAGGATCGCGACCCCGTCGCCGTCACCGTCGAGCCGATCACACGTCGCCCCGTTCGTCGGGCCGTTACCGTGGTCGGCTCGCTCTATGGCCGCGATGAAGTCGCCCTCACGCCCAAGGTCGAGGGCCGCGTCTGGCGCATCCATCACGACGTCGGCGACCTGGTGAAGCCGGGCGAATTGATGCTCGAAATCGACCCGACCGACTATCAGCTGGCCAGCGTCGAAGCGCGGCGCTCGCTCGATTTGGAACTCGCCAAACTCTCCGTCAAGGAACCGCCCGGCCGCGATTTCGACGTGCGTGCCCTGCCCTCGGTCATGCGGACGGCGTCGCTGGAGAAGAACGCCGGCGCCCGCTACGAGCGCTTGCGCCGCCTCGGTGGCGGCGGCGCGGCATCGACGGAAGACCGCGAGCAAGCCGAAACCGATTACGCCGTCGCCAAGGCCAACTCGGCGCAGGCCATCCTCGAAGCCGAGGCCACGCTCGCCGCCGTCCGCCATAAGGTGGCCATGCTCGAAACCGCCCAGCAGCGCTTGCGCGATACGCGCGTGGTCGTGCCCACCCCCGGCGGTGAAGCGGTCGAATTGATCCGCGCATCGTTCCCACCGCCTCCCGTGGTCGAATACGTCGTCTGCCAACGAACCGTCTCCGAAGGCGAAATCGTCCGCATCATTCCCGGCATGTCGGCGGGCAATCTGTTCAAGCTCGTCATTGACCGGCCGCTCAAGCTGCAAGTCTCCGTGCCCGAACGCTACCTCGGCGAAGTCAAGGTCGGCCAGCCCGCGGAACTCGAGGTGGAGGCCTTCCCTGGCGAGCGTTTCACCGGCAGCGTGGCCCGAGTCAACCCGATGGTGGACCGCGCCAACCGCACCTTTCCCGTGGAAATTCACGTGCCCAATCAAGATCGCCGCCTCCGCGCCGGCAGCTTCGCGCGGGCAGCGATTCTGACGCGAGTGGACCCGCGCGCCGCCACCGTGCCCGAAGAAGCGCTGGTCCGTTTCGCCGGCGTCACCAAGCTGTTCGTCGTCCACGACGGCAAGGCGAGCGCGATCCCCGTCAGTACCGGCGTCTGCGGCCAGTGCGAGGGCAAGGGCCGCGCCTGGGTCGAGGTCATCGGTTCGCTACCCGCCGACGCCGCCATCGTCACCAGCGGACAGTCGCAGCTCGCGGAAGGAACCGCCGTCCGGCTGCGCCAAACCAAGGCCGCCATCCAGGAGGGCAAGGCGCCATGACGATTTGGGACGTCTGCATCAAGCGCCCGGTCTTTACCGTCATGCTCGTCGCCTGCCCGCTCGTGCTGGGGCTGGCGTCGTACACGCGCCTCGGCGTGGACCTGTTTCCCAACGTCGATATGCCTATCGTCGCCGTGACGGCCACCCTGCGCGGCGCCGGCGTCGAGGAGATGGAGACGAGCGTAACCAAGCCGATCGAGGAAATCGTCAACACCGTCTCCGGCATCGACGAGTTGAATTCGACGACCAAGGAAGGCCATACGCAGGTCCTCATCAAGTTCAAACTCGAAAAGAACGGCAACGTCGCGGCGCAGGAGGTCGATGCCAAAGTGCGCTCGATTCTGGGCCAATTGCCGCAGGGCATCGACCCGCCGATCATCGACAAGTTCGACCTCGACGCCGCCCCAGTCTTGACGTTAGCCATCTCCGGCCGGCGCGATTTCCGCGAAGTCACCGAGATCGCCCGCAAGCGCATCAAGGAAGACCTGGAGACGTTGCCCGGCGTCGGCGCCGTCATCCTGATCGGCGGCCGCATGCGCGCCATCAACGTCATCATCGAGCCGGACAAGCTGCAAAAGTACGAGAACCTCACTATTGAAGACGTGCGCCGCGCCCTGGTGCGCGAGAACCAGGAACAGCCGGGCGGCCGGGTCGATCGCGGCCAATCGGAACTCGTCCTGCGCACCCTGGGCCGCGTTGAGAAGCCCGAAGAGTTCGCCGATCTGATCGTCGGCAACCGCAACGAACAGCCGGTGCGCATCCGCGACATCGGCCGCGTCGAGGACACCTGCGAGGAGCCACGCGGGTTATCTCGCTTATGGTCCGCCGACGCGCTCGACGTTTCGCGTCCGGGCGACAACGCCGTCAGCCTCATCGTCCAGAAGCAATCGGGCACCAACACCGTCGCCGTCGTGGACGCCGTCAAGCACCGCCTCGCCCAGCTGCTGCCCGAGTTGCCGGCCGATATCGAGGTCGAAACCATCCGCGACCAATCGCGCTTCATTAAAAACTCGATCGAGGAAGTGAAGCTGCACTTGTTCCTCGCCGCCGTGCTGGTCAGCGCGTCGATCTTGCTGTTCCTGCGCGACTGGCGGACCACGATCATCGCCACGCTCGCCATCCCGACTTCGATTATCGGCACCTTCGCCTTCATGCAATTCATGGGCTTCACGCTCAACAACATCACCATGCTCGGCCTGATTCTCGCGGTCGGCATCGTGGTGGACGACGCCGTCGTCGTC
>JBBSES010000373.1:0-5062 GCA_038239465.1 Gemmatales bacterium | reverse complement strand
GCCGATTTGCCAGCCGATGCCGCCGCCGGTCAGCGACACGAAGACGGGGTTGGTCCAACCGCCGTCGGCGCACCGCACGAGGACGACGCCTCTGCCATGCCGTCCGCCGACGATGAAGCCGGCCTTGAGCAAGTTCGGGATGATGGCCACGCCCTGGGCGTCTTGCAGCATCGCGGGCGGGATGCCACGAAACGGCACGGCGGCGCCCAGCGCTTCGAGTACTTCGGTGGCCGCCTCGACGGTGCCGGTTTCACGCGGTTCGGCCAGCGCCGGCCGCGCGCCAATGAGGGCGATCAGACTTGCGACGTATGCGAGGAAAATTGAGGGTTTCACGGCGATTGGCGTCCTTTCGGAAGGATGGTCGAATGGAGAGAGGAGCGAAGGTGCGCGGATGGTGGGGCGAGGTGTCCGCCTGGCCCCCGAGCGGCGGGACCATAGCCATCGTGGAAAGACGAGTCAAGGCACGGTGGCACGGGCGCCGGTCGCTATAAAAGTGGGATTGTCCTTCCGAGCGTGAGTTTGACATGAACAATTTGCAAGCGAACGCTCGCGCGGCGATGCTGCTCGACCCGAGCGTCACCAATTTGAACACCGGCTCGTTCGGGCCGCTGCCGCGCGTGGTTTTCGATCATGTCACCGAGTTGCGCAGGCGATTGGCCGCCGAACCGATGGACTTCTTCGTCCGCCAAGCGCCGCCGCTCTTGTGGCAGGCGCGGCAACGCTTGGCGGCGTTCGTCGGCGGCGATCCGCGGCGCCTGGCGTTCAGCGTCAACGTCACGGCCGCGATCAATGCCGTGGCGGCGGGACTGCGCTTGGCGGCGCCCGGCGAAATCCTGCTCACCGACCACGAATACGGTGCCATGCACTGGTGCTGGGAGCGCGCCGCCCGACGCCTTGGGTTGACGCTGCGTACCTTCGCCCTGCCGAACCGCGCCAGTTGCGCCGACGAAATCGTAGATGCCGCCCGCGCCGCCTTCACCGACCGCACGCGCCTCTTTTTCTTTAGCCATGTGATATCGCCGACGGGCCTCGTCCTGCCGGCCCGCGAACTTTGCGCTGCCGCGCGCGAGCGCGGCATTCTTACCGCGGTGGACGGCGCCCACGCGCTGGCCATATTGCCCCTGAACCTGGACGAAATCGGCGCCGACTTTTACGGCAGCAACGGCCACAAGTGGCTGTCGGCGCCGACGGGCACCGGCTTCCTCTATTTCGGGCCGGGGGCGATGGATCGCGTCCTGCCGCTGCAGGTCAGCTGGGGTTGGCACTACGGCGCCGATCGCGCCGACGAACCGGACGAATTTGGTAGCACGCCGCGGCTGCGCGCCTTCGAGTTCGAGGGCACGCGCGACGTCTGCCCCTGGCTAACGGTGCCGACCGCCATCGATTTTCAAACAGAGTTGGGATTTGACTGGATACGGAACCGCATGGCCGACCTGGCGCGCTATACCCGTCAAAAGATGAGTTGGCTGCCGCTGGCGACCCCCGCCGCGCCGGAATTGCACGGCGCCATGACGGCGTTTGAGTTGCCGCCGGGTACGGATGCCGGGCGATTGCGGCGGCACCTGTGGGAAGAATACCGGATCGAGGCGCCCGTCATCGAGCGCCCCGATCGGCTCTTGATCCGTGCTTCGACGCACTTTTATACGACGGAAGAGGAAATCGATCGGCTGGCCGAGGCGCTGTTCGCCTACGGTTTACGTTTCGCGTCCACCGCGCCCGGAGAACGCGAAACGTAAACGAAATGGTTTACTTCCCCGGCATCTTTTCCCGATCCGCCACCAGCGGATCGACCGGATCGCCCTGCAGCGACCGCATGAACAAGACTAGGTCTTGCTTCTCCGTGTCGGTCAGTTTCAACGGCAGCGAAACGATGGGCTTCTTCTCGGCGCCGAAGAGTTGCACGGCCGGCCCCTTGTAGGACGTGCCCTTGACCTGGGCGATAAGATACGCTTTCTCCGCCGCCTCGTCGCGCATGCGAATGTCGAGGAACTCGTTGGCGACGCCGCCCTTGTCGTAGAAGTCGATGACCTTTTCCAGCGTCGGTTCGCTGCCGTCGTGCATGTACGGTGCGGTGCTGAGCAGGCCGCGCAACCCCGGCGTCTTGAAGGCGCCGACGCGCTGCGGGTCTTTGTGTCCCGTCGGCAGGGCGGCGAAACGGCCCATGTGTTCGACGGGCACCTTGCTGTCCTTGACGCCGACGCCGAGGTTGTGGAAGCCGTGGTCGGTGAAGTTGTCGCCGACGTGGCAGCCGTTGCAGCGCGCCTTGTTGAGGAACAGCACGCGGCCATTGTTGATGCGGCCAGCCAATTCCTTGACGCGGCCCGCGTCCTTGGCTGGGTCGATGTTCAGCGCCGCCAGGGCATTCGCGTCTTTCTTGGTGATCGCTTCCTTGAGGACGGTCTCGTAGTCCTTGGCCTCGACGACGAACTTAGTTCCGTCCTCGTCGAGGACGCGCTTCTTCATGGCGATATCGGCGCGGTCGTTAATCGAGTTGCCGATCAGCACGGTGCGCTCGTAGCTGGCCACCGCCTTGGCGACGGCGTCGCGCGTCGGGGCGTGGCCGAACACGTTCTCGAAGCGCTTGGCGTAGGCGGCCGACTTGCGAACGCGCTGGATGCATTTGTCCCACGGATGGCCATCGCCGTCGTACATTTCGACGGGGTTTTGCACCGGCCCTTGCGACTGGTCTTCGAGCGTGGTCGCGCGGCCGTCCCAGAACTGAAACTGGTTGTACGCCGAGTTCAGCACCGTCGGCCCGTTCATGCCTCCGAGTTGGGCCCGGATGCCGGTGGACACGCGCGTCGGCGTCGTCCAACCGGTCTTCGGGTCGTGGCAGCTGGCGCAGGAAACCGTCCCGTCGGACGACAGGATGGTATCGAAGAAGAGTTCCTTGCCCAGCACCCACTTGGCGACCGTCATCGGGTTCTCGAAAGGCACCGGCGGGGCCTGGTTCAGTCCCAGCGGCACCTTTATCTTGACTGCTTTCCGCGTAACCATGTCGCCGGTGATCGGGTCGGGAACGGTCTCGGTCACTTCGTTCCAGAAGGCAGACAGCTTATTCCATTCGGGGGTGAGCGGACTGCCGGTGACGTACGTGATGGGCACCTCGTCCTTGAAGGCCGCTTTCAGTTTGCTATTGGGCACCAGGCAATCGCAGGGGAGTTCGACGTCTTTGCTCTGCTCGGGAGCCTTGGTCTTGGCGGGGTCGGCCGCGGACACGAACACGCTGATCACCAGGGCCAGGCCAATGGCGCCGGCGGTGAATGCTCTCATGCGGCTGGACATGCTTTCTCCTCGAGGTCGCGGTGGGATGGCGGGCAGGGAGGTCAGTCGTCCGTGGTTTTCAGAATGTTCGCCTAGCAACGGACGGCGGACATTTCATTTTTAATAATGATTATTGATTCCGTCAATCCTCACTGGCGGAAGCTTCTGGCGGCGCCGTGCCCCAGCGGCGCGTCAACTGGTGTTCGACGCCCAACTGATCGCACACCCGGCCGACGATGAAGTCGATCAAATCCTGCAGCGATTGGGGTCTCTGATAGAAGCCGGGCATGGCGGGCAAGACCACGGCGCCGGCCTCCACGCACGTCGCCAGATTGCGCAGCTGCACGACGCTCAACGGCGTCTCACGCGGCACGAGCACGAGGCGACGGCGTTCCTTCAAATGGACGTCGGCGGCACGGTGAATCAGGTTTTGCGAAAGACCGTGGGCGATGGCGGCCACCGTGCCCATGCTGCATGGGCAGACGACCATGCCGGCCGTCAGGAACGACCCGCTGGCGATCCCTGCCCGAAAATCGCGGTAATCGTGATAGATCACTTGGCCCGGTCCCGGCGGATCGCCGCCCAGGAGATCGGCCACCTGGAATCGTTGTAAGAGTACGCGGCGGCCGAGTTCCTGTTCCAGCACTTCCACGGCCGCCGGACTCATGACCAGGTGAACGGTGCGGCCCGCGCGCAGCAGCACCTCCAGCAAGCGGACGCCATAGGGGGCACCGCTGGCTCCGGTCAATGCCAGGACGAGGTCGGTCGCTGCCATGAAAACCACTGGTTAGCCACGCTTCGAAGAAGCGTTGAACGCGACAGTCTAATTGTAGGCACACTCGCCAACAGGTAACATCAATCCATGCCAGCGAGCGCTGAATCGGTAAGCGAGGAGAAGCATGCCCATGTCCTATCGACTCCTATTATTCTGTGGGATCGCCGTCGTTCCCGCGCTCGCCGCGGTCCCGGAAGCCTCGGACGCCTGGAAATTCGACACGATCACCCTCAAAAACGGCACCCGGCATCGAGGCTCGATCGTGCGCGAGGAGGCGGGGACGGTCGTGTTTCACGACGTCCATCGCCATCCCGGTCGGCCGACCGTTGTCATCGCGCGCAACTTCGCAGCGTCGCACATCGAACGCATCGAACGCATCGACGACAAGGAACGGACAAGGCTGCGCGAACGACTCAAGGCGCTCGATCCGACGGGAAAAATGGAGGACGAGCGCATTCGGGCGTTGGACCTGAAACCCGCCGAGTGGGTCTGGGGCCAGCAGACCAAGGGCGGCCTCAGCTACGACCGCGAGGGGCATTTCACCCTGTTTTCGACGGCCCGGCGCGACATCGTCGAACGGGCGGCGTTGCGTCTGGAAGAAGTTTACGCCGCGTACACGAGTTATCTGCCGCCGCGCCGTTTGCCTCGGCCCGATAAGGCACCCGCGCCGCGGCCGTTGGTTCCCTTGCAGCAGCTGTTCGGCGCCGACGGGGCGACCTCGCCGCGCCTTATGCTCCGCGCCACCACGACGATTTTGCTCGCGCAGTCTCGGGCCGAGTACCACGAAATGCTCAAGAGCACGGGGCTGAATCTCCTCAATCCGGCTTACTACGACGCGGCCCGCAACGAGGTGGTCTGCGCCAGCGAGTTGACCTGGCCGCGCTCGGTGATCTGGTGCCTGGCCAGGAACTGCTCCAGGCCGGCCACGAACTCCTGGTCCGACAGCACGCCGGTGACGAACCCGGCCACCGCGTCGTCGTAGCCGGCGTCCGGGTCGGTCCAGGAGGTGTGCACCTTGGCTTC
>JBBSES010000372.1:0-5066 GCA_038239465.1 Gemmatales bacterium | reverse complement strand
TATCGAGAGGAACTCGCGGGCGGCCAAAGGCGGACGCGGGCCATTCGTCGGAGCATCGTCGCCGTCGGCGCGGCCCTGGCGGCCAGCGCGGGCACGGTCATATGCGGCCTCTCGCTGATGGGTTTCGCCGAATTCGCCAAGGTGCGTTGCGCCGGCCCGGCCATCGCGTTGGCTTTGGCCGTCGCTCTGATCGCGTCCCTGACCTTGACGCCCGCGTTGCTGAAACTGCTGGGCAAGGCGATCTTCTGGCCGGCCAAGCCGCCGGTGCCGTCGCAGTTCGCCGTGCCGTCCGTCAACGCGGCCGAGACCGCCTGGTCGTGGGACTATATCAGCCACGGTGTCATCCGCCGGCCGCTCTTGATATGGACCGTCTCCGTTTTGCTGCTGCTGCCGCTGGCGATCCTCGGCATGCGCATCACACCCGCCTACAAGCCGACCGGCGAATTGTCCGCGACGTCGCCGAGCATTCAGGGCATGGCGGCGATTCAGCACCATTTCACCGTCGGCGAGACGGGGCCGCTCACGGTCCTGCTGGCCGCCCCGACCGACTGGAACTCGCCGGAAGGCCGCGACCTGCTCACGCAAGTGAGCGCGGCGCTGGGCGGCATCGACAACGTCGCCGAGGTGCGCAGCCTGACGCAGCCGCTGGGTCACTGGCTGCCGTTGCCGCCCACGGAAAAGGGCAATCACGGGTTGCTCGGCGGCCTGCTGCGTATGGTCAAACCGGACCTCGGCCACGCTTTGGCGCAAGCGTCGCAATCGGCGAACGCCTTCTATCTCGGGACCATTGCGGAAGCGCGGGGTACTCGGCACGTGACGCGCCTCGACGTGGTCCTGAACTCCGACCCGTTCGACGCCACCAGCATGGCGACGCTGGGCCGCATCGAGTCTTATCTGCGCGACGACTTGCCGCGCTTGAAGCCGGTGGTCGGCTGGGTCGATGCCGAGACGTTCGGCCAGACGGTGCATTCGCGCGACCTGGCCCTCATCACCGAAGGAGACCGTTCGCGCGTCAACCTCTTCGTGCTCGGCGGCATCTTCCTCATCCTGGTCGTTCTCATCCGCTCGGTCTGGATGGCGGCGTACCTGCTGATCACGGTCCTCTTCAGCTACTACGCCACGCTGGGCATGACGGCGCTCGCCGGCTCGTTCTGGTTTGGCCAGCCGCTCGGCATGATGGACTGGCGCGTGCCGTTCTTTCTGTTCACGATCCTGGTGGCCGTCGGCGAGGATTACAACATCTTGCTCGTCACGCGCATTTTGCAAGAGAAGAAACGCCACGGCATTGACGAAGGGGTGCGCCTGGGATTGGCCCATACGGGCGGCACCATCACGGCGTGCGGCCTCATCATGGCGGGGACGTTCGCCACGCTCATGCTCGCCGGCCTGAATACGCTGGTGCAGGTCGGTTTCGCCCTGGCGTTCGGCGTGTTGCTCGATACTTTCGTGGTGCGGCCGTTCCTGGTGCCGTCCTTCTTGCTGCTCGTCTGGCGGCGCACCGAACCGAAAGCCGCCGCCGAAGCACGCATCCTGCCGTTGCGACGGTCGGCATAGCATTGCTACTCGCGCATCTCCACCTCGTCCAATTCGCGTAAGCGCCGATCCGCGTCGAACGTCGGCGGCGGCAGCGCGTGGGCCAACCGCAAGGCATCTCCCTCACTCAGACCAATCTTCGCTCGACCCTGACCGCGAAAGACCGGCAGACCGCGGCGCAGGGCGATGATCTCGCGCCGCGTTCGGCCCTTGGGACCGTCCGGCCAGGGCGAGGTTCGCTCCTCGAAGTCGAAGAACATCGGCACCACCTCGCGGATGTAGCGCCAGTATCCAGGGTTGTCGGTTTGAATGAAGAATGCCCCACCCTCGATCAAAGCCCGATGGACCAGGGCCAGAAACTCGGGCGTAATCAGGCGTCGGTTCACCTGCGCACGGTCGTAGTATGGCTGCGGGTGATAGCAGTGAATCTCCGTGGCGGTATGGGCCGCGACGTGGCGTTCGAGGAAGTGTCGGCCATCGCGGACGGCGAAGCGCAGGTTGGTCAAGCCGCGCTGATTGCCGCGGCGCGTGGCGTAGCGAATGACGACGGGCAGCACGTCGCAGCCGATATGATCGTGGTCCGGCCGCCAGACGGCGCTAGAAATCAGGTAGCGCCCATTGCCGCAGCCCAGGTCGAGGACCAGCGGCGCGCGGCGGCCAAAAATTGCTTCCGCGTCGAGAGGGGAGCCGTCCGGCAACTGCTTCAGGGCGGTCTGCGTCCACTGGCTGAGATCGAGGATGTCGCCGGCCACCGGCACGCCGAATTCGCGTTCGATGGGACGGCGTGGCTTGGGCATGGATGGGTTGATCCCCTATCACGATAATTTATCCTCGTTCCCAAGCTCCGGCGTGGGAACGCAAGCGACGAAGCTCCGGCTTCGTCGCGCGTTAGCAAATGTGCCGCACATCTTCGACCGCGCCTCGAAGCCGGAGCTTCGAGGCCTGCGTTCCCCGGCCGGAGCTTGGGAAAGATAGTTTTTGCGTTATCCTTGATACAGTAACGGCAAACCGTCTTCTCTCACACAAGGAGCCATGCCATGACCCGCCTTGCCGCTTTCGCCGTGGCCGTCGCGCTGCTGTCCCCGGCGCCGCTGCCCGCCGGCCAGTTCAACGACAAACTCAGCGTCGGCGACGCCGCCCCCGCCTGGAAAGACCTGCCGGGCATCGACGGCAAGAAGCATTCGCTGGCCGACCTCAAGGACAAGGAAGTCGTCGTCCTTCTCTTCACCTGCAACAGTTGCCCGATCGCCGTGGACTACGAGGACCGCGTCATCGCCTTCGCCAAGAAACATGCGGCCGCCGCCGACAGCAAAGTGGCCGTCGTCGCCATCAACGTCAACGTCATCGACGAGGACCGCCTGCCGAAGATGATCGAACGCGCCAAGGACAAGGGCTTCAACTTCACCTACCTCTTCGACGAAACGCAGAAGATCGCCAAGGAATACGGCGCCCAATATACGCCCGAAGTCTTCGTCCTGAACAAGGACCGCAAGGTCGTTTATCAGGGGGCGATCGACGACCGCAACAAGCCGGATCAGGTGAAGGTCAATTACCTGGAGCCGGCGGTCGAGGCGGCGCTCAAGGGGGACAAGGCGGAGAAGCCCGAGACTCAGGCGCGCGGTTGCAAGATTCGGTTCTTGAAGCTCAAGAACTAGTCTTCGCCTTGTTTACGTTTCGCGCGCCCGCGCGCGAAACGTAAACGTCACTGATGTCCGCGCACGCCGTGCGGCCGATACGGCGCCTCCAGTTTTCCGATCTCCTCCGCGCTCAGTTCCAACTCGACGGCCGCCAGCGCCGCTTGCAACTGTTCGAGCTTGGTCGCCCCGAAGATCGGCGCCGTCACGCCTGGCTTGGCGAGCAGCCAGGCCAGCGCCACCTGCGCCGGCTGGACGCCGCGCCCCGCCGCCACCTGACGCACCGCTTCGACCACCTCGAAATCGCCGGGACTGTCGTACAGTTTGCGCGTGTAGTCGTCCGATTCCGCCCGCTTGCTGTCGGCTTCTTCCAGCGACTTTCTCGACCCAGCTAACAAGCCGCGCGCCAGCGGCGACCACGGCAAGACGCCGATGCCTTCCTCCAGGCAGAGCGGGATCATCTCGCGCTCTTCCTCGCGGTAGATCAGGTTGTAATGGTTCTGCATACTGACGAAGCGCGCCCAGCCGTGCCGTTCCGAAAGACTCAAAGACTTGGCGAAGCGATAGGCGAAGGCCGAACTGGCGCCGATGTAGCGTACCTTACCTTGCGAAACGAGCAGGTCGAGCGCGGATAGCATTTCATCGAGCGGCGTCTGCGCGTCGAAGCGATGGACCTGATAGAGGTCGATGGTCGCTACGTCCAGGCGGCGCAGGCTGGCCTCGCAGCCCTGGACGATATGCTTGCGCGACAGGCCGCCCATGTTCGGCCCGGAAGTCATCGGGAAGTGGACCTTGGTGGCCAATACGCATTCGTCCAGGTTGGCGTAGCGGCGCAGGGCACGGCCGGTGATTTCCTCGCTGACGCCGAGCGAGTACATGTCGGCGGTGTCGAAGAAATTGATGCCGCCCTCGATGGCGGCGCGGAAGAACGGCTGCGCCGCCTCCTCGTCCAGCACCCAGGGACGCCACTTCGGATCGCCGTAGCTCATGCAGCCCAGGCACAGACGCGAGACGCTGACGCCGGTGCGGCCGAGGGTGGTCATTTTCACGGTTGAACCTCCGAACCGGGGAACGCGAAACGGCAAGCGGATCGGCTTACACTTCCACCGTCTCTTCCGGGTCCGACTCGCCCAGGTCGAACAACGGCTTCGGCGAGAAGACGCACAAAATAATGCCCAACTCGTACAGCAGCCACAGCGGCACGGTCAGCGACAACATGCTGAAAGCGTCCGGCGCCGCCGAGAGCAAGATCGCCAGCACCGCCATGAGAAACATGGCGAGGCGACGGTGCTTGCGATACATCTCGACGTTCATGATGCCGATGCGATGTAGGGCCAGCATGACGATCGGCAATTGGAAGGCGATGCCGAACATAAGGGGAAACATGATGGCGAAGGTCAGCCATTCCGTCAGCCGCAAGTCCGGCTCGATGCCGATCCACTCGTTGAAGCTGAGCAGATAACGCACCGCCTTGGGCAGCACCCAAAATTGACACAGGCACACGCCGGCCAGGAAGAGGAAGATGCTCGCCGGCATGTAGACGTTTACCAGGCGCTTTTCGTGCGGATACAGCCCTGCGGCCACGAACGACCACAGCTGATAGAAGATCCACGGAGCCGACGCGACGATGCCGACGTAGATGCACACCTTAAAGAAGACGACGAAGGCCTCGGTGACGCTCAGCGTGGAAAGCGTGGGCCGCCGGTTGACGATGCGCTGGGCTTGAGAGAGCATCATGGACACTTCGAGCGGATGGACTTTCATCACGAGGTCAATTTTTTCCGGCCCCTCCGGCGCGGGCAAACCCAGCTCCTGGGCCAGCGCGCGGCGGTCGAAGGTTACTTTCAGGTCGCGCGGCGCGTCGGCCTTCGTCATCTTCTCCTCGCCCGTCTGCAACCT
>JBBSES010000371.1:0-5078 GCA_038239465.1 Gemmatales bacterium | reverse complement strand
GGAGATGGGGACCTTGTCGACGAGATGGCGTTTGAGGATGGCGACCTTGTCGGTGCCGGCGAAGTGACGACGCGGCTTGTTCATGGGAAACCTCCGTTCAGGTTAGGCTAACCCGGAACGAAGCGTTTTTCCAGAATCGGCAGAGGCAAAACAGGTGGGGCATGGGTAATGCGGCCACGGCGGTGAAGCCGTGGATAACAACTATAGTTTATCTTATTCCTAACGTCTCCCCCAAGCACCGATGCACTTCCGTCATCGGCATCTCGTCCTTGCCCGGCCCCGGCCCATCGCCGATCAGCAACGGCCGGTCCATCGGATCGGCGGCGGCTAACCCGTGGCTGCCGCGCACTATCGTCGCGTCCAGCGGTATCACGTCGAGTAACATGCGCATGCCCAATTTCTTCTGCAAGAGACGCCGGGCCACGCGCAGCTTCGGAAAGCGCAACGCTGGGTCGAAGAACAATTCGCACGGATCGTACCCCGGCTTGGCGTGGATGGCGACCGTCCGCGCGTAGTCGGGCGCCTGGCGGTCGTCGAGCCAGAAAGGATAGGCGAACCAGACGTCCGGCTTCGATAGGGCAATCAGTTCGCCGGAACGCGGATGGCCGAGGTCCAGTTCCGCCCGTTCGTCGCCGACGAGGACGCGGTCGATGCCGTCGAGTCCCTGGAGAACGTCGCGCGCTTTCGGTATGTCCGTTGGATCGTTCACATAAACATGGGCCAATTGATGATCGCACACCGCGAAGGCTCGGCTATTGAAGGTATCGAGCATTTCGCCGAAAGGCCCAGGCCGGGCCGAGAGCAGACCGGCGCGGCGCAGGGCACGGTTCGGTTCAACGACGCGGCGCACGTCGCAATGGCCATACTCGCTCACCACCCAGACACGCGCCCCGGCGGCACGGGCGGCGTCGAGCAAAGGAATGCAAGCGTCGTCCAATTCGCGGACCAATCGTGGCATGTCGCTGCCGGAGACGCCGAAGCGCTGCGGGTCATAATCGAGGTGCGGCAAGTAGACGAGCGTCAGGTCCGGCTTGTCGTCGCGCAGCACGGCGGCGGCGCAACGGGCGATCCAGGCGGTGCAGGGCAAGCCGGCCATCGGCCCCCAGAAGGTATGAAAGGGGAAGGGTCCGAGTTCCCTTTCGAGGCGTTGCGTCAAACCGTCGGGAGTGCCGTGGATGCCGAACGCTTTGCTGCCGTCGCTGCCGTAGTGGGGTTTCGGCGTGACGCTCAGGGCCACGTCCGCCCCCTGGTTGAACCACCAAAATAACTTGGCGCAGCGAAACGTCTTCCCTTGCTCGGCGGCCCGGCGGCGTGCGGTCTGGTAAATCGGCTCGGCTTGAACGAGGCGATTCGACTGCTGCCAGAAACGGACCTCGCCGGTATCTCGAAACAGCCAGCCGTTGCCAACGATGCCGTGCTTTGTTGTCGGCTGCCCGGTGAGGATGGCGGCCTGTGCCGTGCAGGTGACGGCCGGCAGCACCTCGCGCAGCGTCGTCTTCCAGCCGTTATCGGCCAGTTGTCGAAGCCGGGGAGCATGGGGCAAGAGGCGCGAGGTAAGGCCGACCGCGTTCATCAATACCAGGGGAGCCATGAGCGTCTCGGAGATGGTGCCGATAGCGACGATTGCAGGGATGATGATATGAATAACGCCGCGCCGCCACGGTTGCGGCGACTTCTCCAAAGGATGCACGGTATCTCATGGTAACGCGAGCCGATGCCAACGGGGGACAATCGCTCGCCAAGTATGGTCTCGACCCATGCGCATCGACTGCGCGAAATCGCCAGACGCCTTGGCGATTCGCCCGAAGGCGATTTTGACCCTGGCATTGGCCTGCCTTCTGAGCGGCGCCCTCCTTTCGACGGTCAGCGCTCAGGACGACCCTCCCTGGACGCGCTCCGCCGCCGTCGCTTACGCTTTGGAACACAACCCGGAACTGATGGCCGCGCGCCATCAGCGCGGCATCGCGGCGGCCGGGGTGGTCATTGCCCGGACGTATCCCTTCAATCCCGTCTGGGATTTCAAGGGCCAGCAGGCCAGCGGCCCCCGTTCCGCCGGTATCACCAGCGTCATCGGCATTGAGTCGGCGGTGCATATCGACATCGAATTGCGGCACCAGGGAACGTACCGCCGGCAACAGGCGGACGCCGCCCTGTCGCACGCCGAATGGGACGTCGCCACGCTGGAAGTGAACCTGGCCATCCGCGCGGCCAAGGCATTCGACGCGCTGATCCACCGTCAGGGCAAATTGGCCCTGGCCGAAGCCGTGGCCCGTCTGAAAGAGCAAGTCGCCGAGCGGGCCGCGGCGGGCAAGGCCAAGCGGGCCGACGACCTGGCGGCCCGCGCCGACGTGTACGACGCGCGCGGCCAGGTGGCTCTGGCGCGCACCGTCGTGGCCGCCGCCCGCGCCGACCTCGCCCGCGCTCTGGGGACCGTCGGCGATCCTTTAATCGTGGCCGGAGCGCTGGAGGTCGTGTCCGCCGTGGATAACGCATCGACTCTCGGCGAGGCGGCGCTGAATACTCGGCCCGAACGCCGCTCCCGCCAGGCCGCTCTCGCCGAAGCGGACGCCAAGGTGCGCCTGGAGGTCGCCAACCGCTGGGGCAACCCCACCTTCGGGCCGGATTACGAGTACGATCCGACGCGCGTCAATTTCGCCGGTTTCGCCTTCTCGGTGCCGCTGAACGTCATCAACAGCCACAAGGGCGACGTCTTGCAGCGCCGCTGCGAAAGGGCCAAGGCGCTCGCCGACCTCCAGCAAGTGGAGGTGCAGATTCGCCAGGACGTGGAGGCGGCCCTCGCCCGGTTGGACGCGGCCCTCGACTGGGAAGCGGGTTATCGCACGCGCCTCTTGCCTGACTTGCGGGGCTACGTGGAGGAAATCGAGCGCCAGACGGGGAAGGAAGCGAGCGATGCCGATCTGGCCCAGCTGGCCGACTTTCGTCAGCGTTTGCTCAAAGCCCGGATGGATTACCTCGATGCTTTGTGGGAAGTGAGTCAGGCCCGCGCCGACCTGGCCGCCGCGGTGGGTGATCCGTGCGTGATGGTGGGCCGATAGTCTCGCTTCGTTTACGTTTCGCGTACTCCGTGCTTCCCTATCGCGTCGCGGCTAAACGAACTACTCCAATAGTTCCCCCAGCCGCCCCAGCTGCCCGACGAGATGGGCCGCCTGGGCAACTACCGCGTGCTGCGTCTGCTGGGACAAGGCGGCATGGGCTTCGTCTTCCAGGCCAAGGACTTGACGCTGGGGCGCGCCGTGGCTCTCAAGGTGCAAAAGTCGGCCGACAAGTTCGGCGAAGAAATGCGGCAGCGCTTCCTCCGGGAAGCACGGCTGATGGCGTCGATCAAGCACGCGCACGTGGCCACGGTCTACCAAGCGGGCCAAACGGCCGACGTGGTTTACCTCGCCCTGGAACTGCTCGAAGGCGAAACGCTCGAAACCTGCCTGCGGCGCGTGCCGCCGCCGCCCGCGGCCGAATGCCTACGCCTGGCGCGGCAGATCGCCGCCGGGCTGCGGGTCATCCACGAACGCGGGCTGGTCCACCGCGATCTCAAGCCGGCGAATATCTGGCTGGAAGCGCCCGACGGCCGGGCCAAGATTCTCGACTTCGGCCTGGCGCGGCACGTCGAGGACGACGGCCAGCTGACCGAAGTGGGCACCATCATCGGCACGCCGGCGTACATGTCGCCGGAGCAGGCGCGGGGTCGCTTCGTGGACGCGCGCAGCGACCTCTTCAGTCTGGGCAGCGTGCTGTACCGATTGTGTACCGGCGCGGAGCCGTTCGCCGGCCCGACGACGACGGCGATCCTGACGGCGCTGGCCGTGGATACCCCGCGTCCCGTCCACGACCGGAACGCGCGCGTGCCGCAGGCCCTGTCGAAGCTGATCGCGGAACTGCTGGCCAAGCGGCCGGAAGACCGGCCGGCGACGGCCGAGCGGGTCCTACAGCACCTGAACGCGATCGACGGCACGGCCGACGCCGCTCACCCGGAGCCTGCGGCCCCGCGCCGCCGATGGGCCTGCGCCGCGCTGCTCCTCTTCGCCGTCGTCGCCGGTGGAGGGCTTGGCCTGGCCTACTGGCGGCCGTGGCAATCAGCTCCGGTGGCCGGTCCCGCTCCGACCGCTCCGACCTCGCCGCGCGCCGAAATCATCGACTATCTCAAGGATCTGACGCCGTTCGCCTCCGCCCACTGGCCGCTGCCGCGCAGCCCGCGCGGGGACATCATCAAGGATCCCTACGAGACCATCAGCATCGACGGCAAACCCTCGCCGCGCGGCATCGGCATGCACCCCTCGCACGAAGGGCCGGCCAGCGCCAGCTACCACCTCGTCAAGCGCTATAGCCGCTTCCGGGGAGCGGTTTCCCTCAACGACAGCGTGGCCTGGTCTAATGCCCGCATGGTCTTTTCCGTTTACGGCGACGGCAAACTTTTGTGGCGTTCGCTGCCCGTCGGATCGCGGCGGGAAACCCAGGAATTCGACGTTGCCGTGGCGGGGACCGAGATTCTCAAGCTGGAAGTTGGCTGCTCGGACAAAGCGCACGGAGCCCACGGGGTATGGGTGGAGCCACGATTGACGAGAGAGGAAGGAGGCAACGAAAAGAAGTAGCGACGACTGGATTTGAACCAGTGACACGCGGCTTATGAAGCCGCTGCTCTAACCGGGCTGAGCTACGCCGCCCCAACATTACCCCTGAATTCTAAGACCGAAGCCGGCCGTCAGCAAGGCCGTTCGCCGCCTGCCGTCCGGTTTTTTCGCGCCATTTCCCCGTCCGTTGCGCCTTGACGAAGCGGCGCGTAGTCTTCTATGATAACTTTCTTCTCCGCTATGAGCCGAAGTGGCGGAATTGGCAGACGCGCTAGCTTCAGGAGCTAGTTGGGGCAACCCAGTGGAGGTTCAAGTCCTCTCTTCGGCACTCCAATCAGGGCAAGGGTTTGCGGCAGATGCGAACCCTTGCCCTGCTCCTTTTACCAGCGGCTTGGTAAAAATCTGGTAAAGGGATTTGCCTGATGTTGGGATGGTGCTGCGGGGGCCGAATCATGGCGTCTCTGCAAGAACGCAACGGCAGCTACCGGCTTT
>JBBSES010000370.1:0-5096 GCA_038239465.1 Gemmatales bacterium | reverse complement strand
GGCCAGGGCGGCCTTGGTGCGGAGGCTGCCATACGTCTTTTCCAGATAGCGTTCGTCGTTGCGGGCGACGTGCAGCAGCCAGTCGCCGAAGCAGCGGCGCGGGTCGGCGCCCGGGGTATCGCCGAAAATCGCCGGGCCAGCCACGCGCCGCGATTGGCTCTGCGCGTCTGCGAATTGTGTTAGGGCGCTGTTGATGCCGTCGGACACGCGGGCGCTGAGTTGCTCAACCGCCCGGCCTACGAGCGGCACGAGCGGGTCGTCGGTTAACGCCTGGGCGATGCCGCGCTCGACGAGCAATTGGCCATGCTCCGGCGACACGTCGATCCGCTTGCCCGGCGCGTTGCCGAGAAAGTCCTTGGTGAGTTGCACGAACACGGGGGAAGTCCTCGAAAGATGAAAAGACAGGAAGACAAAGAGAAGGGGAGGCAAGGAGATTGGCGAGCGGGGCCGCGTCAGCGCCCCGAGTTGCATCATCTACTTCTAGCGTCGGAAATCGTCGTGCGATGAGTCAAGAGATGTTTGTTGGTTTTGTTTACGTTTCGCGAAACGTAAACAATGCTTAGATTCTTCCGCGCCGTCGATCCAGCGCTGCCCGCGTCACCTCCGCGAAGTCGATCCCGTGCAGCGCGCGCAGCAAGCCGTTCTCGCATTCCTCCAGCGGCGTGAATGGGATTATCGGCTCTCGGGGCGCTAACGCGACCCCGCTCGTTTTCGAAACCGCCTCGACCACCGCGTTCTGCTGGCACGGCAAATAGCAGCAGGCGTATTCCAGCAGCAGCCATTCGTCGATGACGAGGTTGACCTTCTCCCAGCCCGGTTGCTTGCGTTCTTCGGGCGTGGGGCCATGCACTTTCGTCGGCAGGAAACCGATGCTCTTGCCGCGCAGGAGATCGGCTTGCACCAGCGAGAAGGCCACGTCGGGCGGCCAGGCGTCTTGCGGCCAGTCGGCCGGGCGCGGCGGATAGTGCGTCTTCGCCTTGACCGCGTGGCGCGGGCCGTCCCGCACCACCTTGCGCCACACGCTCCGACCCACCGGCGGCAAGTCGTAGGCGTGTTGCAGCGTGACAATGGGGTTCATCAGAAACTGGCCGTCGTCCATGCCGCGCGCCAGGACGACTTCGTTGGTCCGATCCGGTTCTTCGCCGCTGATCCAGCTGACGTCGGCGCGCTCGCCCGGAAGCAGCGCGCTCGCCGCCTGGTCGCGGACGGCCTTGCGATAGGCGAACTCGTCGGACTTGGGCAGCGAGCGTAGGATGGCGTCGAGCGCCTGCGCGGCGCGGTCGCGCATGGGGAAACCGAGCGGGCCTTCGGCGGGGCCGTAGTGTTGTTTGAGATGGGACATGGGGAGTGTACCTCTGGTTTATTGGTAACCGCGCGGCCAATGCGGCCTGTATTCTCCCCTCCCCCTTAGGGGAGGGGCCGGGGGTGGGGTTAAGCGGCCAAAACCCCACCACCAACCCCTCCCCTAAAGGGGAGGGGGGCAAGATTGAGGATGGGTCATTGAGGGTGACGATTGCGCCCCGTATCTGGCGCCGCGTTGGCCCGGTCGTAGTCGGTTGGCGCCCAGTTGAGCGGCAGCCACGGCGTATCGCCCCAGGCGACGGGTAATAGGCCGCGCTCTTGGCGCACTTCGTTGATGGTGACGACGCCGAACTTCAGCTCCGATTCCTGCTGCTTGAGGCGTTCCTCGCGGTTGTCGGGGACCGGATCGTCGCTGGCCAGGAACAACCGACCGCTCGGGTCGAAGAGCGGCACCAGCTGTTCGTTGAGCTTCTCGTCGCGGCGGGTCAGACGAGGACTAATCGCCTTCGATTGATGCTGATGCTCGGCGGCTTGCAGATTGGCGAGGTTCGTCTGCGAGGTGAGAAAGGCGAGCGGCACGTGAAAGGCGTTGGCCACGTCTTCCTTGGTGGCGCGCATGTCGGCCAGCGCCGCGATATCGCCCATCGAATGCGACAAGACTTGCACGCGCAGGCCGCTCTCGCCGACCAGGACCCGGCCCGAACCGCCGCGGCGAAATTTGGCGTTCCACTGGGCTTCCAGACGGTCGCGTTCTTCCTCGCCGATGACTTCGTCGGGGCTGACGATGGCGGCGGGAATGGCGTTGTTGTCGTAGACGGCCTTCTTCATGGCGGCGTAGTCGGCCAGCAATGCCACTTGCTCATAACAAGCGCGCAAGGGGGATAAGCCACCGAGGTACGGATCGCGCGGGTCGGGATAGCGGAAGTGGATGATCTCGCGCGGCGCGAAGCGCTGCTCCTTGGCGCCAACGCGATAGAGGTAATAGTCCACGAGGCGCGGGCTGTCCGGTTCGCGCTTCGGCGTCACGTTCTGGCTGGGCAAGGGCCAGATTTCGCGCGGAATGCCCAGGGAATCGAATTGCAGCTGCCAGTACGACGAGCCATGCACCTCCTGATAGAGCGACGTGAGTTCCCAGAGGTCGAAGCGGTTGTGGACGGGGTTCACCTGTTGGAGCAACGTGAGGAGCGGATGATCGAGGACTTCTTCGATGCGCGCGGCCTTGGCGGACGAGAAACGTAAACGCAGCCGGCGGTCGGCGCCTGGGTCGAGCGCCTTCGTAGCGCACTTGGGCGCCGGTTGTCCCGCGTGCGTGGCGACGTACAGCCGCGGCGGGAAGTTGGCGCAGGTGGCGGCGTTCAAACTGGCGCACGTCCAGGCGGTGCCTTTGAGTTCGGCGAGCAGTTCGTTGGCGGTCGGCTGCCGAAGCCGCTGATAGGCATCCGTGAAAGTGGTGCCGGTCCACTGGCCGCCGGTCAGCGACGACGGGACCGCCTTGGGCGACAGCCAGGCGGCGAGACGTTGGAAGAGGTTCAAGGGTGGTTGGTGGTTAGTGGTTGGTGGTTGGTGGTTGGTGAAGAACGAGCAGCGAGATTTGTTTACGTTTCGCGCGCTCCGCGATTGAAGCGTCGAATGAACTGGTGATCGAGACGCGCGACCAAATAGCGCAGCGCGGCCAGCGCGTGGTTGTCGGCGTCGATCGGCGCCTCGCTGTCGGCGTTATCTTCGGGGTAGCGGTAAAGCAGGGCCTCGGCCATCAGATGGGGACAGCGAGCGGCGACGACTTTCAACGTCCCCGTTTGCAAACGGGCGCGGACGGCGGCGATGCCCGCGCGCAATTCGTTGCCGGCGCGGCGGACGACGAGGCCCATCAAACGCAGTGAGGCGATTTCCTGAGCGCCGGCGGGATCGGCGTACCACGTCACCTTGCGGGGGAGGTGGGGGGCATGTTCGTGGATCGTTTGCTTGGTGGCGTAGCGTTCGCCGGTGATCCAGAGGGTGCCGTCGCCATCGACGTGGCCCCAGAGGGCGGCGAACGGATTGCGGTAGCCGAAGTCGATGCCGCCCACGGTGGGAGATATGTCGATGCTTTGATGGATGGCACACGCGGCGAAGTCGGGATAGACCAGGCCCTCCAGTGCCTCGAACGAGGTTTCGTATTCCTGGCGTACCCAGGCGTCGCCCAGCGCTCGGCGTTCCTCGGCGATGAATTCGGGCGCGATGCGCGGGCATTCGTGCCAGGGAACTTGCACGCGCTGCCAGGAGGCGTCGGCGTCGCTCCAGGCGCGGTAGAAGAAGCCGCGCCGGCCGAAGGGCGTACTGAGGCAAACGAGCCGACCTTGCGACACGGCGAGCATGGGCCGCACGGCGCGGTAGAGATCGTCCGGCACGCGCGCCGCCTCGTCGATCACCAGGAGATCGACGCCGCCGAACGAGCGGATGGTGTCCTCGCGGCCGGGCAGACAGACGACGCGCGCGTCCGTGGTCAATTCAAGTCGCGTCTGCGTGGCGGCCCGCGCGGCGACGGGCCGGCCCAAGGCCTGATAGCCGTCCATCACCTTGCGAAATAGCTCCGTCGATTGCCGCAGCGAAGGCGACACCAACAGCGTCAAACTGCCCGGCCGAAAGACGGCGGTATGAACGGCAAGCGCGGCGACCGTGCGGCTCTTGCCGGCCTGACGCGAACAGTTCAACAACACCTGCCGCGCCGGATTGCCGAGCAAGCGCCGTTGCCAGGGATCGGGCGTCATCCCCTGGGCGTCGAGGACGCGCGCGGCATCCAACGACGCGAGCAACAGGTCGCAGTGAACATTCATATACCGAGCGTATGAAACGGATGTGCGATGGATCAAGAGCAAAAGGAGGTGGCGATCGGGGTCGCGCCAGCGCCCCGAGCGTGCTTGGATAAACTAAACGGTCGCCACCGCGCGCTCGACCACGGGCAAGCGCATCACGATGGTCATGCCGATCAGTGCCACGGTGAAGATGCCGGCCAGGAGCGGCAGCGGCAACCCGGTGAGGGCCGTGGCGATCATGCCTGCGCCGATCATGCTCACGGCGACCGCCTACCGACACGCTCAACGCGGCCCTCTGGAAACGGCTCATGGACGCGGCCCTCGCGCATCGGGTTTGCCTGCGACCGCAGCTCCTCGCCGACCGCGAATGGTATGGGTCCAGCATTTATGCCGATTACATGCTGCCGACGCGCCTGGATTCGTTCATCCTTTTGGCGCAACCCCTGGCCACCGGCGATAGCTTTCACAGCCACATCGTCCAGCGCCCGCGGGGCACTCGTCCTTTCGGGGCACGCGCGGAAAAGCTGCTTCGCTTCTGCCAAGCGGAATTGGCCGAAGCGGCGGGCAGCTGGCTGGCCGGAGCGCGCGACCCCGGAATTGCCGGTCTGGCGCCCCGGCTTCGGCAGGTCTTGGGCTTTTTGTTGGAAGGGGATAGCGAATCGCAAGTCGCCCGCCGGCTCGCGCTCAGTTCGGAGACGATCCATCAATATGTCAAAGCGCTATACCGTCACTTTCGCGTCAACAGTCGCGCCGAACTGCTGGCGTATTTTCTGCGCCGCTCCAGCTTGCGGATGGACCTCTTGTGCAAGGCGGCGGGCGATCGCTAACGATTCGAGACAGGATCTCCCCGCGCTCCCCCATCGGCTTGCCGCTAAACCATGACGTGGCTAGGGCTGCGTCAAAGCCTCGATTTAGGGTAGCGGCGTCCCGCACTTCGTCTGAATTCTGGCGAATTCAGCTACTCAGACAACGACCCCCGTAGCTGAATTCGCCAGAATTCAG
>JBBSES010000369.1:0-5130 GCA_038239465.1 Gemmatales bacterium | reverse complement strand
TTTGTCACACACTTCTCGGCGTCTTTTCCCTTTTCCGACTACAATTTCTCAGGGTCGGCGGGCGCCAGGCATAAGTGCCCGTCTACCTACTCAGCCTCGTGACCACCCCCCCCCCGCTCGCCAAGAAATACGTGTAACGAAATAAGGCCGACTGCCGGCGTGGAGTACATTTTAATCCATAGGTCGCGGGTTCGAGTCCCGCCCGTGCCGCGAGGCATGGTAGCTCAGCTGGGAGAGCAATGGAAGCGACTCTGCCCAATCCTTCGTCGGTCTTTTCGCTAAGGAGGCCCACCGTGGCCAACAAGAACCTGTTCGCCAGCGCCAACGCCCTGCTGCCTCGTGCCGACGCCGTCAACGAGGCGGGCAGCCGCGCTTACGCCCTGACGCCGAAGCACGCGCTATCGCAGCTGGCGGCGACGGGCTGCTTCAACGGCACCTTCTACGCCACGGCCGACAACCAGCTGGCCACGCTGTTGAATCTTGTGGAAGCAGTGGAGGACAACTCGTTTATCGCCAAGTTGGCGGTCTACAGCCGCGAGCGCGCCTTCATGAAGGACATGCCGGCGGCGCTCTTGTTGGTCCTGGCGAAGCGCGACCGCGACCGGTTCCGCCGCGTCTTCGGGCGAGTCGTGGACAATGGCCGCGTGCTGCGCACGCTCTTTCAGATGCTGCGCTCGGGTCAGTTCGGCCGCAAGGGGCTGTCGTACGCGCCGCAGCGCGCGTTCCAGCACTGGCTGAATGAGGCTAGCGTCGGCACGCTGCTGGCGGCGTCGATCGGCAAGGCGCCGAGTCTGCGCGACGTGCTGCGCCTGGCGCGGCCGACGCCGAAGGACAATGCTCGCCGGGCGCTGTTCGGCTGGCTGACGGGACAGCCGGAAGCCAAGTGGGCGCCGGCCACGTTGGCCGACCTGCCGGAAGAGGTCCGCGCGCTGATGGCGTATCGGGCGGCGGAGACGGAGCGCGCTCAGGTGGAAATCATCCTGAACGGCCGTTTCCGCTGGGACTTGCTGGCCGACGCCGCCCGGGGCCCGGAAGTCTGGAAGGCCATCGCCGTGCGCATGGGAGCGCAGGCGCTGCGCATGAACCTGAACACGCTGCTGCGCCACGGCGTCCTGAGCGACCCGCGCCTGGTGGACCACTGCGCCGAGCGCATCGCCGATGCCGAGGAGATCGTGGCCAGCCGTCAGTTCCCGTACCAGTACCTGGCGGCGTATCTGAACGTCGCCGACGAGATGCCGGCGGCGATCAAGGAGGCGCTGGCCCGCGCGGCCGAGATCGCGTGCGGGAACGTGCCGACGTTGGCCGGTCCCATCGTCATCGGCCTCGACGTGTCGGGGTCGATGAGTTCGGCCGTCACCGGCAATCGCGGCGCCGGCGCGACCAGCAAGGTGCGCTGCGTCGATGTCGCCGCTCTGTTCGCGGCGGCGGTGCTGCGCCGCAACCCGGGCAGCGTCGTCATCCCGTTCGACACGGCGGCCTATGCCGTGAGCGTGAAGCCCTCGGAGTCGATCGTTAACTTGGCGGCACGGTTAGCCAAGTACGGCGGCGGCGGCACGGATTGCTCGCTGCCGTTGGCGGAGGCCAATCGCGCTTACGCCAAGAAGGCGTTCGCTGGCTGCGTCATCGTTAGCGATAATGAGGCGTGGGTCGGCGTCGGCCGCGGCAACTCGACGGCGGTAATGACGCAGTGGCAGGAGTTCGTCCGCCGTCAGGCGCGTCTGCGCGGCGAGGAGGCCGCGGCGCCGAAGTTGGTCTGCCTGAATGTGCAGCCGATGGTGACGACGCAGGCGCCGGAGCGGGCCGACATCCTGAATGTCGGCGGCTTCAGCGACGCGGTGTTCAACGTCGTGGCGGCGTTCCTGGACGACCGGCCCGAACGCTTCGTGGGCGAAGTCGAGGCGATGGAAGTGTAAAATCGTTGATCCGCGTCTTGTTTACGTTTCGCGCGGAGCGCGCGAAACGTAAACAAGACGTTGTTACACATGCAATTCCACCACATCTCGATCGTGCAACACATGATCCCGCGGCACCGTCAAACCATCCGGCACGCCGGTGCCCCAGACGCGCGCCGATTTCAATTGCTCGGCGAAATCTTGATGGACCAAGACCGCCATCTCAGCCAACGTGCTGCCGACCGGACAGGTAAAGGGTGATTCCATGTCGGCCGGTTTGCCCGGCCGCTTGGTATAGACCCGGATCACGTTCAAGAAGCGATAGATGGCCGTGCGCAGTTCTTCGACCCCGTCTCCCTGTTCCAGCGAGACGGCGTGAATGGGAAAGCGAGCCTCGAACATTTCGCGGACGATGCCGAGGCGATCTCGAGCGTCCGGGGCATCGATCTTGTTAGCGATTAGGAGCGTCTTGACATGCTGCACCGTCGGGTCGTCGTGGTCGGCGGGCGGTTGACCGATGAGGACGGTCTTGGTCCCCGCCAGGCGCTCGAGCGCCGCGTCGGCGGCGAAGGGGCCGTCGTCGTCGCCGAGATCGACCATCAATATCGCGGCGTCGGCCGAGCGCACCATGCTCGAAAGATACCCTTCCATGAAGTCGGGCGTGATCGGCGGCGTGTCGATCAGCTGCACGCGGACGTCTTCCCAATCCATCATGCCGGCGGCCGGCTCGCGCGTGGTGAAGGGATACGGCGCCACTTCCGGGGTGGCCCGCGTGAAGCGCGTCAGCAGCCGGCTCTTGCCCGCATTCGGGCCGCCAACCACCACGTACTGCCCGGCCCCCTGCTTCGGGATCTTGTAGCTGACGCCGGCTTTCTTCGGGTTCTTCTTCTCGTACTCGACCTCGTCCTTGAGGTCGCTCATCTTCTTCTTCAGTTCCGCCTGCAGCTTTTCGCTGGCCTTGTGCTTGGGGACGAGGGTCCACATGCGCTTGAGACAGGCGAGGCGATCCTCGGCGGTTTGCGCCTTCTTGTACTCGGCCTCGGCTTCCAGGTATTGCGGCGTCAGGTTTACAGCCATCGTCAGTGGTCCGTCGTCAGTGGTCAGTTGTAGGAATTGGTCGCGTTCCCTTTCGGCGGCGGCTGTTCGGCATTATACTCCCAAATCCACGGACTACTGACAACGGACCACGGACAACTCACCATGCCTGAACTATACGATCAGATTGAGGAAGCGAAGGCGGCGATCGCCGCGCGCTGGCAGGGCAAGCCGCGCGTCGGCATCATCCTCGGCACGGGGTTGGGCGCGCTGGCGGAAGATATCCAGGCCGACGCGCGCATTCCCTATGGAGAAATCCCCCATTTCCCGGAATCGACCGTCAAGTCGCACGCGGGGCGACTGGTGTGCGGCAAACTCGGCGGCCAGGGCGTGGTGGCGATGGAAGGCCGTTTCCACTTCTACGAAGGCTATTCGCTCAAGCAAATCACCTTCCCGGTGCGCGTCATGAAGGCGCTGGGGTGCGAGTTCCTCATCGTCAGCAATGCCTGCGGCGGCATGAATCCGCAATACGCCAAGGGCGATTTGATGATCATCGAGGACCACATCAACCTGATCGGCGACAACCCCCTCGTCGGCAAGAACGACGAGCGCCTCGGCGAACGCTTCCCCGACATGTGCCATCCCTACGATCCGACGATGAATGTTCTCGCCCAGGGGATCGCGCTCGACGAGAAGATCGCCTGCCACAAGGGGGTATTCGTCGCCGTGGCGGGGCCTAATCTGGAAACGCGGGCGGAGTATCGCTTCCTGCGCAACATCGGCGCCGACGTGGTCGGCATGTCCACGGTGCCGGAGGTGATCGTCGGCGTCCATGCGAAGTTGCGCATCCTCGGCCTGTCGGTGGTGACGGATATTTGCCTGCCCGATGCCTTGGAGCCGGTCGCCCTGGAGGAGATTCTCGCGGTGGCGGCGGCCGCGGAGAAGAAGCTGCGCGTGCTGGTACGCCGCGTGGTCGAGGGGCTGGCGAGCCTGGAGAAGTGAGCGATGGGCACCACGGCCGGACCTCGACGGGCGCGGATCGTCGTGCTGGCACTGGCGATGGCCTTGCCGACGCTGATGACGACGCTTTATTTCGTGGTCCTGGCCCGGCCGGCCAGCGAGGGGCAGGGCAACCCCGCCATGCAGCTGGGGTATAGCGTCGGCAAGACGCTGCAACTCCTGCTGCCCCTCGTCGCCGTGGTTGTTTGGGAGCGGCGTTTTCCGTGGCCCGGACGCCTGTCCGCGCGAGGCCTGGGCTGGGGCGTCGGCTTTGCCCTGGCCGTCGCCGCCGCGATGGGATTGTTGTACGTGGGGGTATTGCGTGGCAGTCTAGCCTTCGAGCGGACGCCGGCCATGCTGCGCGGCAAATTGCTCGAATTCCACCTAGCGACGCCGGCCGGGTTCATCCTCTTGGGCACGTTTCTGTCGGTCATTCACTCGCTGCTCGAAGAATACTACTGGCGCTGGTTCGTCTTCGGGCAGCTGCGAAGTCTCTTGCCATTGGGGATGGCCATCGCGCTGTCGAGCCTCGGCTTCATGAGCCATCATGTCGTCGTGCTGGCGATCTACTTCCCCGATCACTTCTGGACGGCGGCGGTGCCGTTGTCGCTGGGCGTCGCGGTCGGCGGCGCTTTTTGGGCCTGGCTGTACGAACGCAGCGGCTCGATCTATGCCGTGTGGCTCAGTCATCTGCTGGTGGACGCGGCGATCATGGCGATCGGGTATGACCTGTTGTTTGGGGGTGGATAGAGCGGTTGTGGCGGACGGTGAAGTACGAGGACGTGTACCTGCGCGGCCACGAGACCGTGCCGCAATTACAGCAAGGGCTGGGCCGCTACTTCTCCTTTTACAACCGGGAGCGGTTGCAGCAGGCTTTGGAGTATCTCACCCCGGCCGAAGTGTATGGGCAAGCCGGTCTGAGCGGAGTAGAAGATGGATTTTCAAGGCATGGCTCGGGTGTCCGATGGGAGGAAAGGTGCCCTCGTCCGCGGGGGAGCAAGGCCCCCTTCCATCGGCTCACCGTCGATCGGGTTATCCCTCGTCGGGTTGCGTCCCCGCGGAGCCCGACTCCGTTTCACCCGACGGCACGACCATACCCCGCAGGCTCCGGAGAAAAAAGAGTAGCTAAGGACGGCCGTTTTTTGGTCTAGACAATGGGGTCCACTGCACCAGATGTGCGCGCAATCGCGTCGAGGGAAGCCTC
>JBBSES010000368.1:0-5169 GCA_038239465.1 Gemmatales bacterium | reverse complement strand
TGGGTGATGTCCCGAAAGACCAACACGACACCGGCGACAGTGCCGCCCCCGTTGCGGATCGGGGCGGCACTGTCGTCAATCGGCCGCTCCGTGCCATCTCTGGCGATAAGGATGCTGTGGCTCGCCAGCTTACAAATGCGACCTTCCCGCAAGGCTGGCACGGCGGGGTTTTCGATCGGCTGGCGGCTCTCTTCGTTGACGATGCGGAACACGCTGTCGAGCGGTTGCCCCACGGCCTCTTGCTCCGTCCACCCCGTCAAGGCCGCGGCGACCGGATTGAGGAACGTGACGCGCAATTCGGCGTCCGTGGTGATGACGGCATCACCAATGCTCGAAAGCGTAACGAGCAGCCAATGCCGGTCGTCCTGTACCGCTTCCATGTTTTCCGGTGAAGGGTCAGACATGCCCCTGCCATCGGTTCTTTCGTTCGCCATCGTCGGAAACCCTGTGCTGAATTGCTGGTGCGACCGTGCCATTTTACGGAAAGCGGCGGCTGACAGGTCGGGTCCGCGGAGGGGCGGTCCTCGCCCCCGGACAACGGGAACGCCGGCCTCAAAGTGCATCTGCTCCTGGCCGGTTCGACGACGATGAAAGACCAGACTGCGAGCGCAAGGAGGGCAACAACGTCACCCCTGCTTGGTGTCGATGCCACTCTTGCTGCTGGCGGCCGGGCTACTCTCGACGTCGTTAGCCGGGTCTTCGATCACCTGCTTGGCCGACGCGACCAAGCGCGGATCATCCAGGATGAACCACAAGAAGGAATGGGTATCGAGCAATATTTTTATTCCATGTACTCCGCGAAGTCGGCGAGGTGTTCGTCATCCTCCTGGACGATGACGAGAAGCCCCTTGGCGCTGCCGGCTTTTCGCGGCTGACGCTGCTGCGCGTCCACCTTCTTTACTTGAGCCAGCGGCTGCCCGCGGTCGGTGATGGTGATTTCCTCGCCGGGTTGAAGCTTTTGGAGCAAGTGGGGTAGCCGGGCCTGCGCTTCATCGAGCGAAACGGTCGCCATGATAGTCTCCTTTCTCTGCCATTATTGCATGCGCGACACGCTCGTCATATCCCTCTTATGCCCCCACGATGCGCTGCGGCGGCGCCGGTTTGCGCGGCGTCTTGCGGACGCGAACGGGAATAACCGGCGCCTCGACGCGCGGCGCCTTGAAGAAGACGCTCGCCGTCACGATCAGGCCAATGGCGCTGGCCAGCGCCGTGCGCCGCACGGCGGCGTCGTGGGCGAACAGCGTCAACCAGCGGAAGTCGCCGTCGTCGATGAGCGGCGCCAGAAACACGAGACTCACCAGACCGGCCGCGCACGCCATGCCGAGCCACCAGCAGACGCGCGGCAGCAGCGGCGCGGCGGCCGGGGGGGATGCCTCGTCTTCGGCGATGCGCTTCATCGCAATAGCTCCGCCCCGTAACGGGCCGCGCCGCCGAGGTTTTCCTCGATGCGCAGCAGCTGGTTGTACTTGGCGATTCGATCCGTCCGGCTGGCCGAGCCGGTCTTGATTTGCCCCGCGTTCGTCGCCACCGCGATGTCGGCAATCGTCGTGTCTTCCGTCTCGCCGCTGCGATGGCTGATGATCGTCGTGAAACTGTTGCGCCGGGCCAACTCGATGGCGTCGAGCGTTTCCGTCAGGGTGCCGATCTGGTTCACCTTGACGAGGATGCTGTTGCCGGCCTTCTTGGCAATGCCTTCGCGCAGGCGTTCGGTGTTGGTGACGAACAGGTCGTCGCCGACGAGCTGCACCGTGGCGCCGAGTTTTTGCGTCAGCTTTTGCCAGCCGGCCCAGTCGTCCTCAGCCAGGCCGTCCTCGATCGAGCGGATGGGCCACTTGGCGCACAGGCCGCTCCACAGGTCGATCATTTCGTCGGAACTGGCGACCTTGTCGGGCTGGCTCTTGAAGAAGCAGTAGCCGGTTTTGCCCTTTTTCTTGGCCTCTTCCCATAGCTCCGTGGTGGCCGGGTCGAGGGCGAAGGCGACCTGCTCGCCCAGCTTGTAGCCGGCTTTCTCGACGGCTTGGGCGAGGACTTCCATCGCCTCGTCGGTGCTTTTCAGGTTCGGAGCGAAGCCGCCCTCATCGCCGACGGCCGTACTCAGGTGCTTGTCGTGCAGCACTTTCTTAAGGGTGTGAAACACTTCCGCGCCGACGCGCAACGCCTCGCGGAAGGTCGGCGCCCCGACGGGCATGATCATGAATTCCTGGAAATCGACGTTATTGTCGGCGTGCTTGCCGCCGTTGAGGAAGTTCATCAGCGGTACCGGCAAGACCTTGGCGTTGGTGCCGCCGATGTAGCGATAGAGCGGCATTCCCAATGCCTTGGCCGCCGTTTGCGCGGCGGCAAGGGACACGCCGAGGATGGCGTTGGCGCCGAGCTTGCTCTTGGTCGGCGTGCCGTCGATGTCGAGCAGCAGACGATCGAGGGCGACCTGATCGAGGACGTTGACGCCGCGCAGTTTCGGGGCGAGGGTGTCGTTGACGTTGGCGACGGCTTTGAGGACGCCCTTGCCGAGGTAGCGAGCCTTGTCGCCGTCGCGCAGTTCCACGGCTTCGTAGGCGCCAGTGCTGGCGCCGCTGGGGACGGCGGCGCTGCCGGTCACGCCGTTGGTCAACAGGATGTCCACTTCGACGGTGGGGTTGCCGCGACTGTCGAGGATTTCGCGGGCGCGAACGGTCTGAATGGCGTGCTGCGTCATGGGTGAAATCGTCCGTAGTCCGTGGTCTGAAGTCCGTGTCGAAGGGGCATTGTACGTCCCGGGGGCGAAAACGGTCACTGCGTCGGGGAGCGCCAATGTCCGTTCGGCACGGACTCAGGATCGCGGACTACGGACGTATGGTAAATGGAGGCTCCGGCGGTGTCGTGGCAATAGGACCGCCGGGGGTGGGGGTAAGCATCGTGGGGGTCAAAGCAGGGACGGTCGGGGCAAAGGTCTAGATGCCGGAGCCTCCAAGGGGGTGGCCGCGGGACGACGGGGACAACAGGGAGCGGGGGGACGCCGCTGTTGCGATACCGTCGGGCCGGGCGTCGGCGTTCGCTGCGCTGCGTCTTCCTCCTGAGACGCGGAACGTCGGGCCGGGGGCCAAATCCGTGCGGCCGAATGTGGGGCGGTTGTCGTTTCAGTCGGCCTCATTGCCGGCTGACACTTGTATCATCGACGGATGCCGCCGCTTGCTTGAACGCCGCCGCCGCGAAAGTCGGCCAAAACAGGGCTATTTTGCCCGGTTCAATTCCGCGCGCGCCAATTATGAAGGACGCGACGATGAAGCGTCCCGCAAGCCACGTAGCACGCTCAGATTGACCGGGTCGAGGTCTTCGCCCGCTTCCCCCTCCTTGGGCGTCTCCAAAATCATCGGCCGGTCGGCGAAACGCGGGTCGGCGACGAGCAGACGAAATGGCTCCATTCCCAAATGGCCCTGGCCCAGACCGGCATGACGATCCACCCGGCTGCCGAACGGCTTGGCGCTGTCGTTGACGTGGAAGACGCGCAAGCGCTGCAGGCCGATGAGCGTGTCGAAGGCATTGATGGTAGCGGCATAGGCCGACGCCGGCGAGAGTTCGTAGCCGGCGGCGAAGACGTGGCAGGTATCGAGGCAAACGCCCAAGCGTTCGGGGTTTCGCACCAATTCCAGGATACGGGCCAGATGCTCGAAGCGGTGGCCCAGCGTCGTCCCCTGGCCGGCGGTGGTTTCGAGCAGCACTTGCACCTTGAAGTCGGGACACCGGCCGTGGACCTCGTCCAACGCCGCCGCGATTCGCTTCAAGCCCACTTCCTCGCCGCTGCCGACGTGAGCGCCGGGATGCGTGACGAGATAACTCAACCCCAGACGCTCGGCCCGTTCCACCTCGACGACGAACGCCTCGACGGAGCGCCGATAGAGCGTCTCATCCGGCGAGGCGAGGTTGATGAGATAGGAGTCGTGAGCGGTCGGATAGCGCAAGCCCGTCTCTGCGAGGAGGCGGCGAAAGGTGGCCACGTCGTCGTCGGTCAACGGCTTGGCGGCCCATTGATTGGAGCTTTTGGTAAAGAGTTGCACGGTCTCCATACCGCGGGCTTGGGCGGCGAGGAGGGCGTGGTGGACGCCGCCGGCGATGGACATGTGGGCGCCGAAAAGCGGCATCATGTGACCCCGGCGTCCGGCGGCTTACGTTGCGGCTGTTCCAGCACTTCGAGTTGTTCTTCCAGCACTTCGGTGTCCATGCGCGGCTTTTTCACGACCAGGAGGCGGTAGACGCGGGCGCCATTCGGCCCAGCCGTCCTAGGTATTCCGCGACCCGCGCGCGTTTGAAGCCCGGGTTATGGATTTTGACGTAAGTGCCGTCCTCGATGGGTTCGGACAACTCCGGCATCGACATGGACCGACCCTCTATACCGTATCCGACGGGTTGGGCCGCGGCTCTCTTAGCACTTCGAGTTGCTCTTCCAAAACCTCCATGTACATGCGTGGCTTCTTCACGACCATGATGCGGTAGACGCGGGCGCCTTTGGGACCGAGCGCGCCGCGGTATTCGACGATCAATGCGCGTTTGAAATTCGAGTCGAGAACCCTGACAATGGTGCCATCCTTCAACGGCTCGGTCAAATCCGCGGTTGCCACGATGCGCCTCCAACAAAAAATCCATCACCAGGGAGGAGTACCCAGGATGCTCGATAACTCGCCCCGCATGATATCGTCGAGAGACTCGGCCAACCCATCGCACGATGCTTTCCACTTTTGGATAAGGGAAAGACTCAGTGCGGTCGGAACGCCACTTCCGAAGGGGTGAGTCGCTTGGTGCGCCGCCCTGTTGCGCCAGTCGTTCAGGTGGCCAAGATCGGTAATTCTACGAGAACCCGCCGGATGAACTGCTTGCAAGTCGAGCGACAAGCCAAAGCGGTTGAAGTCCTTTTTGAGATTATCGTAGCTCGGGTTGCCTCGCTCAAGGGACATTCCGGCGAAAAACTGTGCCTGAGCGCAGGCAACGAACCTTCTCGGGATCGCCGCAATGTAAATTTGCGCGCATTCCGTGTAAAGATCGCGACAAAACCCCTGGAAGTGGGCGCTCAGGTGCAAGACATAGCCGCGCAGGATTTCGTCAAGGAAGGTAGCGTTAGACGGCACCAGCCCCGCGACGGTGGCACAGTGAGCTTCCACGTCGAGTGGAGCGTGACCGGTCCGCTGGTCGAGCGCG
>JBBSES010000367.1:0-5183 GCA_038239465.1 Gemmatales bacterium | reverse complement strand
TTGTTTGTCTACGGCGCCGTCCCCCGTACCCGGTTCATGGTCGCCTGCGAGGCCAACGGCGGCGTCCAGAGTGTCCCCCCGTCCTCGCTGGCCACCGATTCATCGCTCACCGGCGCGGCCCGGCTGGTGCGGATGACCAACAAGCGCTGCACGGCCGCCGCGTTGTCCGCCGTCACGAAACACTGATGGCCCAGCGTTTGCTCCTGACCGTAGCGCGTGCCGATGACGACGTAATCGTTGGGCGGCACGTTGACCTCCCATGCCATCGTGGCGTACCGCTCGGTCGGCCGCGTTTGCGGCAGCATCCAGCCCGAACCGTCCGGCGCGGGCCGGGGCATCAGCGTCGCCTCGCCATGCACCACCTGCGGCACGAACGTCAGTTTCACGCGGCCATCCGCCGTCAGCGTCGGCGTCACCTCCAGCGTGCATTGCGCCTGCTCCAAACGGATGGTCGTCGGTTCGCCGTCGCGCTGTACCTGGAACTCGCACACGGGCCGTGCCGGGCCGAGATCGAGCGGCACCGGCTTGGCGGCGTGCAATTCGCGGTGCCGCGGCGCCGGGTTGCTCCGCTTGTTGGAGAGCAATTCTTGCAGCGGCGCTGGCGTCAAGCCGCCTACCTGGCCGACGCGAAAGCCGTTGTCTTCCAGGATGGCGCGACGTTCCATGAGCACCACTTGCTCGTCGGCGGCGGTCCATAAATCGTCGTTGAGGTAACGATCGCCGGCGGGGCGTTCGATGATGGCCACGTCGAGGGCGACGACGTCGGAGCCGGTCGGCCCGACGCCGCGCTTGAAGCGGTCGAGCCAGGTCGTGGAACGCACCGGCTTGGTCGTGGTACATCCCAACAGGAGGACCGCCAACAGCCCGAGGGCCAGGCCCCGCCAGTGGCACATGAGACGACTTCCTTGTCCGCGAATCGAGGATTGTGCAAGGCGGATGCGTATACGCTTCGTCGAGGCGAAAGTCAAGGGCACTGCCCGAACGAGGATGGGCGGCATGGGCGGCCGGGTTCCCGCCGTTGCTTCCGGGTATTACGATGAATAGAAAGATAATACGATGCCGTCGATGGACGACGCGCCGCCCACCCGACGTTGAATGGAGATCGCGCCGTGAAGAAGCCCTATTTCTGGACGGCGATCTCCCTGACGGCCGCCTTGCATCTATCGCTGCTCGGCGGCCTCGGGGCGGCGACGTGGTGGTGGACCGTCGCGGACTATCGGGCGCCGGAGATGTTGGTCGCCTATGGCGATAGCGACGTGGAGGGCTTGCCGCTCGCCGCCATCGCCGTCGAACCAGGCTCGATCGAGAACGGCGACCGGAATACGCCCGGCGGCGAGGATCAGCCGCAACCGTTGGCCCAGTCGCCGGCCATGCTCCGGGAACCGATGGCGGAACTGGCGCCGCCGGCGCCGACCGCACCCGTTCCCGCGGACGACAAACCCGCGATCTCCGACGCGCCACCAACGGGCGTCTCCGAGCCAATGAGCGGGGACAAGGCGAACGTCGCCAAGGGACCGGAAACGCCGGGCGCGACCAAACCGCAGGAAATGTCGGGCGGCTCGCAACTGCCGCCGGGCACGCCAACACGTGGCGGCAAGGTCGGCGTCAGCACCGGCGTCCGCATGCCTGCTTCGTTCCCAAAGCCCGTCTATCCCGCCCAGGCCCGCGCGTTGGGGCAGGAAGGGATTCCCAGGGTCCGCGTCCGGGTTGGCGCCGACGGCACTCCTCTGGAAGTCAGGCTGGAACGCAGCTGCGGCTATCCGCTGCTGGACGAATCGGCCCTGCGCTGGGCACGCAAGCTTACGTTCCGTCCCGCGTATGAAAACGGCAGCCCCGTCGAAGCGACGCTCATTACGGGAGCCCGCTTTCATTTGCTCGACCAATGACGCCTCATTCCGCGATTACCTTGATCGTCACTTGATAGCCGAAATCCTTCGTCGCCGTGCCGTTGAACGGCCGGAAGTATTGAAACCAGTACGCTTCCGGGGCGTAATACGGCTGCGGCGAAAACTCCGCCGAGGCGCCGTGGCAGCAGCAGGCCGGATGGGTGGTGCCGAAACCCCACGACTCATGCAACTCGTATTTGCCCGGCGTCACCGGAACGCATAACGGCCCTTCGTGATTATATACCGAGAGATCGTCGCCGCCGCCGACCCGGCGCGACGGCAATGTCAGCGACACCACTTCCGCGGTGCCGGCGTGAATCGAGGCGCTGGCCGGGTCGGTGCCGGCGACGCCATATTTCTTGTGGAAGTCGCAATAGCCGACGTGATGTTCGTGGTCGGTGCGCAAGAGACCGATAACGCGGCCTTCCAACGTTAGCTTGGCGCCTTTCAGCTTCCGGGCGTTGAAGCGCACCTCGAAACATTGGTCCAAGTCGAATTGATAGTGGGCGAGCGAGGGGCAAAGCAAGTCGGCGTTGGTCGCCGTCAGGCCGCTCATGGTGACGATGATGGTCGTCGGGTTCGGCTGCGCCACGTCGATGGTGCCGCCGTTGGCATAGGATACGCCCTTGCGCGCGGGCATGGCGCTGGCCTGGCCCGGCAGGACGATGAGTTCGACGGGCGGCCGAACCACCGCTGGCCCTTGCTCCTCTTCCGCCGGATCGTCCTTGGCCTTCGGCTCCTCCTTGACCTTCGGCTCCTCCTTGACCTTGGGCAGCGGAATCTTCTCCGGCGGCGACGTGTCCTTCTCCTGGGCCAACGCCGGCAGGCTGAATATCAAAGAGACGATACCGATGAGCAACGTCTTCATGACCTCTATTCCTCCGTGGCGGCTTACGTTTAGAAACGCAATGTCATCGTCAAGCGCGCGGCGAATGGCTCCAGGCGCTTGAAGTGGATATCGTTGACGCCGTTGGACCCCGGTGGAAATGGAAAGCCGGGGTCGCTCGGCAGCGCCGAGCCGTAGTAATAGTCGATGTCGTGGCCATTGGAATTGAACAGGTTGAGCAGTTCCAGGCCGATATTATAGCGCAGACACTGATAGCCCATCACGAGGTCGAAGGTCTGCACGCCGCGCGAACTGGCGCTATTGTCCTCGACCAATGGCCGCGGCCCGATATAGCGGAAGCGGAGATCGGCATAAAGGCCGTTCGGCGCTTGCACGCGCGGGCCGGCGCTGAACGTGGTGGTGATCGACTCGGGGATATATTGGCCGGCCACGTCGGGATCGGTCCCGAGCAGCCGGCCGTGCGACCAAGCGTAATCGGCGTTGAGCGTCAGCCAGGGGCAGACTTCGTAGGTGTTGGTCCATTCGATGCCGTAGCGGTCGCTGGCGCGCAGCGCTTGCGTGGTGCCGCTGTCGCCCGAGAAGACCAATTCCTGTTGCAGATTCAATTGCCACAGCACGGCCCCAGTGGTTAGGCCGGGAATGGCCTGGCTGCGGAAGCCAATCTCGCAGCCCTTGGAGCGCACCAGGGGCGGCGCTTTGGCCAGCGGGACGCCGGTCGTCGGGTCGATGGTGGCGACCACGCCGCGCGCGTCGTTGCTGTGAAATGAGAAGCCGCCATTGAGGTAGAACTCGGTCTTGTTCCACGGGCCGAGGACGAGCGCCCCCTTGGGACTGAACAGCTTGGCGTCGCGCTTGCCCGAGTTTTCCGGCGTGTCCTGGGCATCGACGTTGAAGTAGTACCAGTCCATGCGGCCGCCCGTCACGGTGCGTATCTTCTCGGCCCATTTCACCTGCGTGGCGAAATAGAGGCCCGTGCTGAGTTCCTCGACCTTGTCGTCGGAGACGGCCGTTACCAGTTGCCGATTGGCCGTGTTGTGCAAGCCGACGTGCGGAATATAGTCGTTGCGCAGTTGCAAGCCGACCGTATTGACGACTTGATCGCCGAGCAGTCGTGAGTTCCACGAATGCGACGAGTTGAAGCCGCCGATCCAACGGCGGTCGATCTGATTGATCTGATCGCCGTTGACGGGATCCACGAGGGCAAAGGTGAAGTTGCTGAAGAGGCTCAGGGAGTAATAGACGCCATAGGTGTTGGCTTGCGTCACCGAGCCGTCGTTGCCCTTGTGCAGCCACTGGGCATTGAGGGTGTAGCGCTGCGTGGTGATGAAGTCGGAGTAGTCGATCTCGCCCAGGCTGGGAATGAGGCCCTGCTGCACGGCGCGCAGCGGGATTTGATTCGGTGCGTTGCCGGAGCCGTTATACGCCTGAGCCGAAAGAGTGATATGGTCGTTGTCGTCGCCAACGCTCCACTTCAAGACGCCGACATAACGGCCGGCGTGCTGTTTGAGCGTATATGGCCCGTCGTAATAGTTGGTCTCGACGGCATATAGCAGCGAACCGCCGCCGAAATCGCCGGAATTGGCGACGACGCAGCGAAACCAATCGTACTGGCCCGCTTCCATCTTGCAGATGCCGTAGGGCAACTTGTCGAAGTAATGGATCGAGGCCGAGCCGGTCGAGGAAAAGTCGCCCACGTTGGCGTAGTACGGCCCCTTTCTGAAATCGACCACCTCGATCAATTCGGGAATGACGGAGTTCAGATCGAGGTAGCCCTGACCATGCGCGTTGGTGGGCAGATTGTAGGGCACGTCATCGACGAAGCCGGCGAAGTCGGTGCCGTGATCGAGACTGAAGCCGCGCAGGAAATACTGGTTCGCCTTGAGAATGCTGCTGTGCTGCGTGACGATGAGGCCGGGGATGAGTTCCAAAAACTCGGTGGTGCGTCCCAGCGGAAAGTCGCGGATGTCGGCCGCGGTGAAGGCGCCCGCCGAGGCGGAGTAGGGGGCGCCGATGGCGTTGCCGACGGGCGTGGACCGGCCCGAGGTGTCCAGCATCGCCGGAGCGAGCGAGAACGGCGCGGGCTGCAGGGGTTGGGGCAATTCGGGTACGGGTTCCGGCGTCGGTCGGAAGCCGGGCACCTGCACCGGCGGCAATTCTCTGGGAGCCTTATCCGGTTCTTGCGCCGTCGCCGTGGCCAATGCGAGCGTTGTCCACAGAATGACCAGCGGCCATGCGCGCACCAGTTTCATGCCTGCCTCGCCGTTCCGTGAACCTGTTGACAGCCACACGCCCGAGGTGCGAAGCGAGGATATTACGCAAGGCTCGATTGGTGTTATCGGCGATTTATCCCTTGCGACATGAACGGCCGGTTCGGCCGTTGGATAGGTTGCCCAAAGGACGCCGGTTTACTATTTCCTCGGTTTCCCCACTGCCTGACGGTTTCCGGTTTA
>JBBSES010000366.1:0-5188 GCA_038239465.1 Gemmatales bacterium | reverse complement strand
GCGCGTCCGCTTCGACTGGTACGAACGCTGGCTCGAACAGGCGCAGCGCATGCAGCCCGGCACGCGCATGCCGGTCGTCTTCCCCGACGGCAAATCTACGCAGCAGACTATCCTCGAAGGCAAGGCCGGCCCCCAGAGCGAGGCCATCTGGGCCTATCTCTCGCTCGGTCCCGGCTTGCCGTTGCCGGACGGCATTGGCCCGCCCAAGGGTCTCGTCCTGCAAGTGACGGACAAGCCGATGCTGCTGCGTACCTTCATGCCGGAAGCTGGCTCGCGGGCCATCGCCGTGGGCTATCCCGGCGGCGTCTCCACGGCCTTCGACGCCCAGACCTGCCGCCTTTCCTACGGTTGGTCCGGCAACTTCCTCGACGCCGCCCCCGTCTGGGACGGCCGCGGCGGCGCTCCCGCCAAGCTGCTCGGCACCAAGTTTTGGACGGCGCCGCCCGGCTGCCCGATAGCGACGAGCGACTCCAACGAACCGCCGGACTTCACCGCGCTGCGCAAGGATCCCGCCTACGGGGCTGCGCTGCCGGAAGGCCAGGTTTACGACAAGCCCAAGCAACTTCGCTTCGACGGCTATGAGACCGACAAAGATGGCTTGCCCACCTTCCGCTATCGCCTCGACGCCAACGAGACGAACCCCGTCAAGGTGAGCGAACGGCCCGAGCCTTTGCGCAACGCGGTCGCGTTCGGCGTCGGCCGGCGCTTCACGCTCGATCGGCCGACCGGCAAAGGCGCCTGGCTGCTGGCCGGCGAATCGAGCGCCGACCCGCGCTTGCTCGACGCCAAGGGCAATCCGCTGACGCTCGACTTGGCCGCGCTGCCGGTGGAACTGCCGACCGCCGACCGTCTGATCGCGCTGCCTCAAGGTGGCGACAAGGTGATCCTGCTTGCGGTGACGGACGCCCCCGAGGGGACCAAGTGGGTTCTGCAAAAGCAAAACGGCACCTGGCGGGCGATGTTGAAACTGCCGCCCGCCGCCAAGGCCGGCGAGGTGAAAGTCGGCGTCAACGTCTGGTCGCCGCACCGCGACGAGGCAGCGCTGCTCAAGGAAATGCTGTCGGCGAAGTGAGTGTGGATATCTCTTTTCCGCAAGGGACTACCGATGTCCGCCGTCACGCTGGAGGAAGCGCAAGCTCATTTGCCGGAACTGCTCGAACGGCTCCTGCCGGGCGAGGAAGTCACCATTACGGTTGATGGCCAACCGCTCGCGCAAGTGAAAAAGGCCGAGCGGACCTCCTGGCCATGCAAGGCGGGAAGCTATCGGAAGCCGGGCTTTTGGATGGCCCCCGACTTCGACGCCCCCCTCGAAGAGTTCAGGGACTACATGGAATGACGCTACTCCTCGATACCCATACCTTCCTGTGGTTTTGCCAGAACGACCCATCCTTAAGCGCGGCAGCCAGGACGCCGGTCGAGGACGCGACGAACCGCAAGCTCGTCAGCCTGGCCAGCTGCTGGGAAATCGCCATCAAGGCCGGGCTGGGAAACCTACAGCTGGGCGAGCCAAGGGCCACTTACATCCCCAACGCCGTGTCTCGGACAGGCTTCGACTGTTGCCGATTTCGCTGGCTCACGCCACCGCTGTCGAGACGCTGCCGCCGCACCACCGCGATTCGTTCGACCGTCTTCTCGTCGCGCAAGCTATGACGGAATCCGTGCCAATTGTCAGCGTGGACGGGGCACTCGACCGCTATGGTCTGACGCGGCTTTGGTGAACCGCCCGCGATCTTCCGACTCGAATTGCTTCCCAGTATTTACGAGATATCCCATGCGACGCACTCTTCTCCTCGTCGTCCCCGCCTTGCTCCTCGCCGCCGTCGCCGCGCCCTCGGCGCCGCCGAACAAACCCGGCACCCCCGAGGACAAGCACTACCGCATCGTCACGCTGCCGGTGCCCAAGGACTGCGTCCTCGAGGTCGGCGGCCTCGACTTCCGCAAGGACGGCAAACTGCTCGCCTGCACGCGCCGCGGCGAAGTCTGGCTCATCGCTAATCCCGCCGCCGAAGACCTCGCGCAGGTGAAGTTCACGCGCTTCGCCAGCGGCCTGCACGAAGCCCTCGGCCTCACCATCGTCGGCGACGACGTCTTCGTCAGCCAACGGCCCGAGTTGACCAAGCTCACCTCGAAGACCGGCGACGAGGCCGACGGCTTCTCCACCGTTTGCGACAAATACGGCGTCTCCGGCGACTATCACGAATTCGCCTTCGGCGCCCCGCGCGACAAGGACGGCAACTTCTACATCACGCTCAACGTGGGCTTCGGCGGCGGCCATCAGTCGAAGGCCCCCTGGCGCGGCTGGTGCGTCAAGGTCACGCCCAAGGGAGAGATGATCCCCTTCGCCACCGGCCTGCGCTCGCCCAACGGCCTCAGCTTCAGCCCCGACGGCGACCTGTTTTACTGCGACAATCAGGGCGAGTGGGTCGCCACCTGCAAGATGCACCACATCCGGGAAGGGGAATACTACGGCCATCCCGCCGGCCTCCGCTGGGTCAAGGACTCTCCCTTCGCCGGCAAGATCCCCGATAAACATATCAGCGGCATGTTATATGACGGCCAAAAGGGAAAGAACGGCGTCGAGGGGATGCCGCCGCACGTTCCGCCCTGCGTCTGGTTCCCCTATGGCCGCATGGGACAAAGCGCCAGCGAGCCGCGCTGGGACACCACTGGCGGCAAGTTCGGCCCCTTCGCCGGCCAGTGCTTCGTCGGCGACCAGACCAATTCGGTCATCATGCGCGTGGACCTCGCCAAGGTGAATGGCCGCTACCAAGGCGCCTGCTTCCCGTTCCGCGAAGGCTTCGAGTGCGGCGTCAACCGCCTCATCTTCGGGCCGGACGGCAGCCTCTACGCCGGCCACACCGCGCGCGGATGGGGATCGCGCGGCGGCAAACCTTACGGCCTGCAACGCCTCGTCTACACCGGCGAACTGCCGATGGAGATTCACGCCATGCGCCTCACGCAAGACGGCTTCGACCTGACGTTCACCAAGCCGCTCGACCCGGACACGGCGCAAGCGCTGAAGGCGTACAGCATGCAATCGTTCACCCATAACTACTGGAGTACCTACGGCTCGCCCGAGGTGGACAAACGCGCCGAGAAGGTCGAGAAAGTGCGCCTGTCCGACGACCGCAAGAAGGTATCGTTGACGATCGATGGCCTCAAGAAAGGCCGCGTGTACGAACTGCGTTTGGAAGGAATCAAATCCGCCGACGGCGCCGCGGTGCTGCATCCGGTGGGGTATTACACGCTCAATGAGTTTCCGTGACGCTATCGCACCCTGCGCCGATAACGCGACCTGTATTCTCCCCTCCCCGCTTCGGGGAGGGGAGCCAGAGGGAGGATGTGCGTTTGGCCGCTCCCCTTTTTCATTACAACCCGCTTTCTCCGTAAGCTCGGCACGTCCGTACCCCCTCGTCCCCGCACATCCGCTAAACGCCCTGTCATCCGCAGGCCGATACCGCTAGGGAATAGCCCTACCGCCCTGATTTCGGGAACGAGCCATACCAGTGGCACCATCGGCTCACGGAGGATGTCATGCGTTTCTCCCCCCGGCGCGTCGTACGAATGGCGACGCTGGCCTTGCTCGTCGTCGCCACGCGGCCGGCGTTCGCCCAGATGCCGCAGACGCCACAAACGCCCGTCGTTCCCAAGAAGGAAGAAGCGAAGAAGGACGACCTCGCCCAACCGCCGACGACGCCCGACACGAATCAAAATCCGTCGTCGCAGGATAGCGGCGACACCGGCGATAGCGTTTCCACCTTCGATAGCGCCGTCGGCTACATCGATCGGGCCATTCCCAGCAGTCTCTTGCGATTCCGCTACGACGCGGCCTATCGGAGCAATCGCCCGACCCGCGCCGAATTCTTCTATCCGCGCGGCGGCAAGTTCGGTCCCGGTCTGCCAGTCTTCGAGCCGCGCATCGACTACCAGGAATTAAGCGCCTACGCCGAGGTCGCCTTTCAACCGCAGGTGTCGGCATTCCTCAACGTGCCGGTGCGTTTCCTCAATCCCGAGGTCAACGGCAACCACGAGGGCTACAGCGACCTGAGTACCGGCTTCAAATATGCGTTCGTCTACGAACCCGACCTGGTCGCCAGCTTCCAAATGCAAGTGTGGGCGCCGACCGGCTACTCGCGGCGCGGCCTGGGCACTCGGCACGTCAGCTTCGAGCCGGCCTTTCTCCTCTTCGCGCGGCTGACCGAAAAAGTCCGCCTCGAAAGCGAAGTACGCTACTGGGTTCCCGCGGGCGGCACCGACTTCGCGGGCGACGTGATCCGCTACGGGGTCGGCCTGAGCTACGGCGATTCGCGGCCGGGATGCTTCTGGCTCACGCCCGTCGTCGAGTGCGTTGGCTGGACCGTCCTCAGCGGCAAGGAATCGGTGGCCGCGGCGCCGACGGCTATCGTAAATGCCGAGGGCGATACCATCGTCAACCTCAAGGCGGGACTGCGCGCCGGCCGCGGCGAGCGCTACGACATCTACGTCGGCTATGGCCGTGCCCTCACTGGGGCCGTCTGGTACAAGGACATCCTGCGTACCGAACTGCGCATCAACTTTTGACGGCACCGCCGCTTCGTGGTGAAATGCCGGCATGGACGCGGAGCCATTGCCAGCGCCGGCCACGCTCATCGACCGTCTCGCCGAGGTCGTGATTCGCTATAGCACGCGCGTCCAGCCGGGCGAGGTGGTCAGTCTCGTCGGGCCCTCTTCGACCGAGCCGTTGTTCGCCGCCCTCTACCGCGAAGTGTTGCAGGCGGGAGGCCATCCCATTCCGCGGATGATGCCGGCCGCCTGCGACGACCTCCTCTATCGCCACGGCAACGCGGCGCAACTTGGCTACCTCGATCCGCTGGAAGTCCGCGGCCTGGAGGTCGCCGACGTGGTGATCTACACGTTGGCGACGGTGGCCGACCCCGCGCTGGGAGAAGTCGGCGCCGACCGCATCGGGTTGCGGCATCGGCCGCGCTTACCCTTGTTGGAAGCGTTTTGCCGGCGCACCGAAGCGGGCGAGCTGCGCTGGTCCGCCGTGCAATATCCTGGCGCGGAGGCGGCCCGCGACGCCGGTCTTTCGCTCGATGATTATCGGGCGATCTATTGGCGCGCGGCCCTGCTCGACCGCACCGACCCCGCGGCCGCCTGGCGGGCTTTGGCAGAGAGACAAGCGCGACTCGCCGCTTTCCTGGAGACG
>JBBSES010000365.1:0-5233 GCA_038239465.1 Gemmatales bacterium | reverse complement strand
GGGGACCGAGATACCCGGACACGCCGGGATGCGTCTCCGTTGGGGCGATCGCGCCCTTACGGGAGAGGGGACCGCGATCATCCGCGTGCCGCACAGCGTCCAGCTGGAACTGGGGTCGGAAACCACGTTAAATCTGACCGGCCCGTCCGACAAGGGAGGGCAAGCGTTTCGGCTGGCGCGCGGCAGCCTGACGACCAGTTTCGAGCGCTCCACGAAAGTGATCATCGACACCGCCAACGCGGAAGTTACCGATTTCGTCGGGCCGGGACGCTGCAACGTCGTGGCGTCGGCCGACTCCACCCGCCTGGAAGTGACGCAAGGCTCTTGCTGGCTACGGCAGCCGAACCAGGGAGGTGCCGAGGTGCCGCCGGGCCATTTCGCGATCGCATCCGCCGAGGGCATGGCGCCCCCGCGCCCGCTGGAAGACGACGAGGGCGGCCCGGCCATGCTCGCCACCTGGCTCGGCGGCCCCAACGCCGACGCGGTCGGCGGCGTCGCCCTCGCCCCCGATGGAACCATCCTGGTCGGCGCCACGCTGCCGGCGGCCGACCTCGCCGCCTGGCACCCGCGGCAACAAATGGGCGAAGGGGACGGCGCCATTCTTCGTCTGGCATCGGACGGCCGGCGCCTGCTCGCGGTGGCACGGCGCGGCGGCTCCATCGACGATCTGCGCGCCGACGCCGCCGGGCATATTTATGTCATCGGCAGCGCCGGCTGCGCCAAACTCGATACCGCGTTGCGAACCGTGTGGTCCAGCGACTTGAAAGCCAGGAATGGCCGCATTGTCCCCGGTCCCGAGGGTGGCGCCATCGTCCTCACCGACGCGCGGATTACCGTACTCGATGGCGAAGGCAAGGCGGGAGCATCGTGGGCTATCGCCGAGCGCCACGTTCACGACATTGCTTGCGATCCGCTGCGCCGCGTGGTCTACGCCACTGGAGGCACGGTGCCCCTGCCCGCTCAGTGCCAGATTCCCTTTATTTATGCCTTCGATATGGAGGGCAAACGCCTGTGGACGGCCTATGACTGGACGAGGCCGCGGCTGGAAGCTTTGAAGCTAGGCGCCAGTTCGGTCGGTCTGCGGCTGACGCTGGACGCGGACGGTCAAGTGTACGTTGCCGGCGAGAGCCACGGCGGCAACACTGTCTGGAGCCGCCAGTCCGACGACCTTCGCGCCGCGCTTCCCGGGCGAACCGACCGCTTCCAAAGCCCCTACGACATCCGCGGCCAGTTCCTTACTTTCGTCGGCCGTCTCGACCAGAAAACCGGCCGCGTCCTCCAAAGTACGATGTTGCTAGGCCGAGGGGAGAAGAATCGCGGCAGTTCGATGCGGCCCGCCGCCCTGGCCGTAGACGCGGAGAGCCGCGTCTACGTCGGCGGCTGGGCCGGAGCGACCCCGCCCGTGTCCAAAGGCGCCTTCGGCCTGCGCGGTGAGGGAGAGGCAGCCTTCCTGTGCGTCTTCGACCACGACTTTACGCGGCGCTACGCGGCCCGCCTCTGCGGCGGCTCCGTGACGGCCATCGCGCCGGGGGCCAAGACCATTGCCGTGGCCGGCCAGGCACGGGACGGCCTCAGCACCGTCGCCCCCTTCCAGACCGACCCCGCCGGCAACGAGGATGGCTGGCTCGTACTGTTCCGCAAGGCGCCCGGCACCGAATACGAGTCGCCGATCGCCGAGCAGCGGCGCCCGTAGTGGCGCGGTCGTTTAATCTCGGCTGAACGACATGGGCGGGCACCGAGATTTATCGCGTCTACTTCTTCTCTGCGTTCAACGGCAACGTGAACAGGTAGATTTTGCTCGTTTTCTCCTGGCCGTTGTCCTTCTTGACGGTGACTTCCACCGTCTCGTCGGGCGTGATGCCCTCGATGTCGAAGTCGTGCGTCACCACGCGCGATCCGGCCTTCATCTTCTTGATTTGCGGCAGCAGCTTGACGTTCAACTCGGGCAAAAGGTACAGGGTCAGGACATCGACCTTGCTCAGGTCGAGGGTGAAGATGTCCTTCTTGTCGATGGTGACGAGCTTCTCGACGCCGGCCTTTTTGACGTTCTCGTTCGATTCCTGGATGCGCTTCGGGTCAATGTCGAAGCCCCAGGCCTTGGCCTTATACTTCTTGGCGGCGGTCACGGGGATACGGCCGTCGCCGCAGCCCAGGTCGTAGACGATGTCGCTTTCCTTGACTTTGGCCAGCTCGAGCATCTTGTCCACGGTGCCTTGCGGCGTCGGCACGTAGATGACGTCCGGCTCGCGGTCGGCCTTGCGGATCGCGTCGATTTCGTAATAGTAGATCGTGTGGACGGCTTCCTCGCCGTCGTCGTCCTTGGCCTTCATCTCGAATTCCTTGAGCGGCTTCCAGGCGTCGCCCATGTCGAAATCGTGGGTGACGATCCGCGCTCCGGCCTTGAGATGCTTTTCCAGGATCGGCCGTAACTTGAGATTTAACTCGGGCAAGAGATACAGGAAGACGACGCTCGCCTTATCGAGGTCCTCGACCTTGAGGGCGTCCCCCTCGCGGATTTCGACGAGTTTGCCGACGCCGGCCTTCTTGACGTTGGCGAGCGATTCCTCGCAGCGCTTGGGATCGAGGTCAACGCCGACCGCCTTGCAGCCGTGCTTCTTGGCGGCGCTGACCACGATGCGGCCGTCGCCGCAACCCAGGTCGAAGACGACGTCGTCCTTCGTCAGCTTGGCGGTCTCGAGCATCTTGTCCACGACGGCTTGCGGCGTCGGCACGTAGGGCACGTCGAGCTTCGGCCGCTTCGGGTCGGGCTTCACCGGCTTGCCCGTCGTGTCGATGGGGCCTTTATTGTCAGCGCCGACGATCCACAGCGCGTGCGTGTGCTTGACCCCGTCCTTGTCGGTGAAGTCGGCCTTGCTGACGGGCCGCCAGTCCCCCATGTCGGTGTCGTGGGCCACGATGCGCGTGCCGGGCTTGAGCTTCTTCTGCAAGAGCGCCTTGAGGCGCTTATTGACCTCGGGCAGCGGGTGCAGCACGACCACGTTGGCCTTGGGCAAGTCCTTCATGGTGGAAAGGTCTTCTTGACGGATTTCCACGAGCTTATCGACGCCGGCCCTGGCGACGGCGGCCTTGGCCTCCTCGACGCGCTTCGGATCGCTATCGAGGCCGAGTCCCTTCGAGGCATAGCTCTTGGCGGCGGCGATCAGGAACCGGCCGTCGCCGCTGGCCAGGTCGAGAAGGAAATCGTCGTCGGTAACTTTCGCCTCGCGCAGCATCTCTTCGACCAGGTCCGCCGGCGCGGCCGTGTAAGCCATGTCGGTCTTGACCGGCGGCGTCACCTTGACGGCGGCGGGACGCAAATCGACCAGCGACTCCTCGCCGGCGCGCACGGTGACGGTCTCTTCCTTGCTGGCTTCCTTACCCGCGTCGTCGGTCCAGGTCGCCTTGACGACGTAGGAGTATTTCTTGCCCGGCGTCAGCGGTGGCGAGGCGAAGACGCGGTTCTCGCCGGTCTGCCTGGTCTTGACGCCGTCGATTTCGACGACGGCGTTGAGGGGGACGAGGACTTTCAAGCGGGCCGGGGTGGCGGTCTCCTGCCCGGCGAGGAACGGCGTCAGGCCGAGCAAGGCGGCCAGCGTGACGAACAGCGATACGCGGGTGTGTTGCATTGTGTGATCTCCTGGTGGATCGAAGCGATACAATTGTCGGTTATCAAAAGTCGGATTTCGACTCTAAACGTCGCCCGATTTCCGTTGGCTCGACACGAAATACAAGGGCACGCCGATGGCCAGGGGCAGAAAGCCGATCAGCGAGATAAACTCGGCGTAGACCATCGCCGAGTAGAAGCCGTAGATGCACATGGCGCAAAAAATCAGCGGCAACAGCGGGTAGAACGGCACCGAGAGGCGAAATGGCCGTTCGATACCGGGATCCTTGGCGCGCAGCACGAACAGCGAGATGCCCGTCAGTAGGAAGAACGCCCAGAAGACGGGGGCGGTGCCGGCGAAGAGGGTGTCGAAGCCGCCGAAGTATTTGTCCCACGGCATCTTGCCCAGGCCGATGGCGCCGAGCATCGTGTCGATTGTCTCGCGCCCCTTCTCGGTGCCCACGCCATAGATCATGCCAATGGCCAAGCCCGCCTGGATAAGCAGCGACCACACCGGGGAGCCGAGGGTCTTGTTCCAGCGGCCCAGCACGGCGAAGACGCTATGCTCCGCCCCCAGCGAGGAATAGACGCGCGAGCCGGTGAAGATTAGGCCGTTGATCGCGCCAAGGGCGGAGATCATGACGAGTACCGAAATGGCCCGCGCGCCGCCATCGCCTAACGGCCCCTTGAGAACCTTGGCCGCGATGGGGCCAAATTCACGGGCGCCGTCGAAGCCGAGCGCCAGCAGATAGGCCGCGTTGACGGCCAGGTAAATCAACGTGATGCCGGCCGTGCCGATGAGCAAAGCACGGGGAATGTCGCGCACGTTCTTCATGTCGGCGGCGACGAAAGCGGCGTCGTTCCAGCCACCGTAAGCGTAGAGAACCAGGATGAGGGCAAGGCCGAAACTCACGCTCACCGGCCGAGCCGCCTCCCAGGTGGCGGCCGTGAACGCGCCCTCGCGGGTGGTAAGAAAACCGGCCAGCACGATGCCGCCCAAACCCAAAACCTTGGCGACGCTAAGTAGGTTCTGCACCCACTTGCCCAGGACCACGCCCAGGATGTTCATGAGCGATAGCGCGGCCACGGCGACAATGGCGAGAAGGGCGGCGGTTCGTTCCTTGTCGGCGTCCGCGACTTGGAACAGCGCGACGGCGTATTCGCCGAAGATGAACGCCATGGCGCCGATGCTGCCCGTCAGGATCACCGCCAGCTGTGCCCAGCCAAACAGGAAGCCGACCGGCGATCCAAAGGCGCGAGTCAAGTAAACGTAGTCGCCGCCCGAGCGCGGATACGTGGTCGCCAACTCGGCGTAACAGAGGGCGCCGATGAGGGCGAGAATGCCGCCTAGCAGCCAGACGCCCATGCCCATCCACGGGCTAGAGACGTTTTGAAAGACGATCGGCGGTATCTTGTAAATCGACGAGCCGATGACGATGCCGATGATGATGCTGATCGCATCCCATGTGCCCAACCGTGGCTTGATCGGTGAGGAATTGTCGCCTTGTTCGCCCATCCGCCGCTCCTTGGGGATTTCGTGGTTGCCGCGATCTTCATCGAGCCGGGGGGGCTTTGCAACTGAAATACGCTAGTTAGCGACGCTTCGGAGAAGCGTTTCGGAACGCTTCT
>JBBSES010000364.1:0-5234 GCA_038239465.1 Gemmatales bacterium | reverse complement strand
CTGTTTCTGGCCAACAACGGCTTGAAGCCGACGCTGGAAACCGCCAAGAACGGCCTGTTCACCCACCTGCTCGTCGAGGCCCTCAAGGGCGCCGCCGACAAGGAAGGGTACGAGCCGGACGGCGTCGTTTCCGTCGATGAACTCGTCGAATATCTGTCGAAGGAAATGCCGAAGCAAATCCTCAAGCTGGGCACGACCAAGGAAGAACGCGAGCAGGTGCATTTCGTCCTGGGGGCACGCAACAACCACTTCGCGGTGACGCGCAACCCCGCCGCAGCCAAGGCCGCCGAGGAACGCCTGGAGAAGTTCGCCAAGATCGCCGAGGAGAACAAGCTGGCGCCGGACGTGGTCGAGGAAGGCAAGCGGCTGCTGTCGCGGATGCCCAAGCTGCAAGCGCTGCAAGACCTGCGCAAGCAGTACCAGAAGCTGGCCGACGGCACGCTGACGGCCGCCGCCTTCGACAAGGCCCGCGTCGCCCTCATTGCCGGCACCAAGCTCAATCGTAAGGACGCCGGGGTGTACGCGGCCAAGGTGATGGAAGGCGTCAACGTCCTGCACTCGAAGTACGTCAAGGAACTCAATCGCGGCGAAATGGTCGGCTGGGCCGTCCGGGGATTGTATCGCAAGATCGAGGAGAAGGTGCCGGCCGACGTGAAGGACCGCATCGACAAGTGCAAGACGTTTAAGGAAGCGGAACTGGTGACGCTGCTGACCGACGTGCGCGAGAAGCTCGGCGTCCGCGAAGACCTGGCCAACAACAAGGACGTCGATATCTCGCTGCAATTGATGCTCTCGCACCTCGATCCGCACACCAATTACATCGACAAGGAAACGCTCGACGACCTCGACAAGCAGATGGGCCGCTACACCGGCATTGGCATCAAGGTCGGCCGCGACCTGGCCCGCGACATGCTGCAGGTGCTGTCGCCGATCAAGGGCAGCCCGGCGTACAAGGCGGGCATCAAGACCGGCGACCTGATCACCACCATCGTCCGCGAGGTCGATAGCGACGGCAAGAAGCTGCCGCAACCCGAGCTGACCTCGACCAAGGGCTTGCAGATCGGCGACGCCGTCAAGAAGATCCTCGGCAAGGCCGGCACCGAGGTGAAGCTGATCGTGGAACGCGAGGGGGAGGACAAGCCGCGCGAGTTCACGCTGACGCGCGGCCGCATCGTGGTCGAGACCGTCATGGGCACCAAGTACAAGGACAACGACGATTGGGACCACGTCCTCGACCCCGCCAGCCGCATCTGCTACATCCGCCTGACGCAGTTCAACGAAGGCTCCTTCAAGGAAATGAAGAAAGCCATCGAGCGGCTGAGCGAGGAGAAGGGCGGCATCAAGGGATTGATCCTCGACATGCGCGGCAATCCCGGCGGCTTGCTCAGCGAGGCCGTCGAGATTTGCGACCTGTTCATCGACGACGGCGCCATCGTCACCATCAAGCCGCGCACGGATAAGGAACACACCTTCCAAGGCGAATCGGCCGGCAGCCTGCTGACCTTCCCGATGGTCTGCATGGTCAACGGCGGCAGCGCCAGCGCCAGCGAGATCGTCAGCGCCTGCTTGCAAGACCACGGCCGGGCCATCGTCGTCGGCGAACGCAGCTATGGCAAGGGCAGCGTGCAGAACGTCCTGAAATTCCCGTCCACCGGGGCCCAGATCAAGGTGACGACGGCGTCGTTCTGGCGTCCCAGCGGCAAGAACCTCGACAAGCGTAGCACCAAGGGCCGCGACGAGGACGAATGGGGCGTGACGCCGACCAAGGGCTACCTGGTGCCAATGACGCCGCGCGAGCGCGACGAACTCGACGAGCAGTTCCGCCTCGCCGAGATCATCCCGCGCCGCGACGCGATGGGACCGAAGGCGCCGAAGCCGGCCTTCAAGGACGTTCAGCTGGAGAAGGCGGCTGACTACTTGCGCGATCAGATCAAGATCGCGGGCAAGCCGCCGGTGAAGAAGGCGGGATGAGAAGAAAAAGTGGACGGTGGTTAGTGGATGGTAGACGGTGAAATGCAAGAAACGTAGGGTGCGTCAAGCGCTGCGCTTGACGCACCCTATTCGCTTTCTGACACTCGTTTGGCCGCGGCCCGAAGGGGAGCGCGGAGGCGCGAAACGTAAACAAAGCGGGTCTTCAAGGCCCAATCATGACCTTGCACGGCGGCGCGAAGGCGACCACGGCGTTGGGCGTGGCCGGCACCGGCGGCGCGGGCGGCGGCGGCGTCAACACGCCCATCGTGACGCTGCCGACGAAGGCCGCCGGACGGCCGCCGCATATCACCTTGGGATAGCCGACGGTAATGGTGCCAGCATAAGCGGCCGGCCCGATGGCGCCGGCCACCGCGTCGCCCATGCAGGCGATGGGGCCGCCGCCGACGATGACTTTCGGATATCCAGGACCGACGATCTTGCACGTCGGCACGCCGACGATATCGATTCCGACGCGAGCGGCGGGCGGCATGGCAGGTTCCTCGTCAGTGGTGATGCCTGGAGGAAATCTTAGATAGTTTAGCCGTGACCCGACAGGGGAGCGCGGGGGCGCGAAACGTAAACAAGAGGAATTTAGAAGCGCCAGCGGATTTCGCCGCGCAACTCGGGACTGGCGAAGTGCGGCGTCGTGATGGAAAAGTGCGTGCCCATGCCGATGTCCGCGCGGTCGCAGACCACCAGGCGCAGGCCCGGCCCGGCGCTGACGTAGGTGAAGCCGCTCGACTTGGCGTTGGGGCCGAACGTCGGATCGGTGTAGAGACCGTGCTGGAACGACCAGGTGCTGGCCTCCAGGGTGCCGATCAGCGGCACGTTGCCGATGGGCCGCCACAGGACGTGGTTGTAGCTCATGTGGCAATGCAGGATCGACCCCTGGTAGTTCGAGTCGCCGCCGATGGGGATCCACTCGGCCACTTGCGTTTGCAGGTACGACTCGGGACCGCACTTGATGTTGAGAATGATCGACGGCTCCAGCGAGACGTGGCCGTTGCCCAGGCCCTTGAGGAAGTTGCCGGTGGGCAAGTAGGTCTTGAACTGGAACGTCAGCTGCAACAGTTCGCAATCGTAGAGGAGACTCTTGGTGCCGAGGTTCATGTCGCCTAAGCCGCTGGCGTGGTTGGCCACCAGGGGGTCAATGTCGCGGTACGAAATCTCGGTGAAGAAGCTGACGGCACTGGCCGCGACTTCGGTATAGAGCAGCAAGTCGTCGTAGTAAACTTTCACTTCGCCGCTGTACGGAAAGCGGATGTTCGGCCCCTTGCCGCCGGCGAATTGCGGAAAGCGCGTAATCATTTCGCGCGCCCAGAAGTATTCCGAGCGGTCGGGCACGCGCAGGTCGGTGCCGGACACCCAGCGCAGGCGCTGCTGCGTGATGGGTCGAGCCGATTCGACGAAGAAGGCGGCGTCGGCGATGGGTATCCAGCGCGGTTGATAGCAGGGGTCGGGGCAGCAGAGGCACTCGTAGAGGCAGCAGGCGAAGCGACCGCACCAGGTCGGCAACTCGCACGGGCAGCACGGCTCGTGCTTGGGCACGCACGGGCTGCGGCCGAGACCGCCGCACGTCGTACAGCCGCCGACGCCGGCGGCACCAATCGGCGCCGGCCCCAGCGTGCCGCCCCCCGCGCCGCCGCAGCTGGCGCATCCCGCAGGCAAGATATTGGGATCGAAAATCGACGGCGCCGGTTCCGATCCCGTCGAGGTCGTCATGGCCCCGGACGGGGTCGCGCTGTCGTCGGACGATTGGGCGCTCGCCGGCAGAGTCGCCGTCAGGGTCCCCAGCCACAGGCCGAGGGCCACGATGGGGACGGTGTGGTGCGGATGAGACGGTGCGCCGCTCATGGTCCATTCCTTCGCCGACTTGAATGAAAATTTCGGGAGGCGGCTTGTAACCGGCCAGGCGGAAGTCCACAAGAGCGAAACGGCTCCTTCGATTGCCCTTGATTCGCCGCCCGGCCGTTGCTACATGATCCGCCCAACAAACCTCTCGATAACGAGTTATACGGACGGCAGGCGACGAAAGCGGCCGTCTCCAGAACCTGGCCCAACGGGTCTACTCGACATCTTCTTAATGGGCAAGGAGCAGGGCGATGAAGAATTGGCTCAAGATCGCCGTCGTCCTCGGTCTGCTAGCTGGGGGGATAGAACGTCTCCCGGCGCAAGTGGTGCCGGCCGTGCCCGCGGTTCCTCCAGCGGCGGGAGGCCTCGTCGGTCTGTGCATGTTGATCGACGCCAAGCTCCAGGCGTGCAAGGCGAAGATTTGCGCTTGCCCGTTGGGTCAGCTAATCACCAACTCGGGCAAGGTGTTCAATGCCTTCGGCGGCGGCCTGCTCTGCCCTCCCTGCTGCCCGGAAGTCTCGGACGCCGACAAGAAGAAGCCGTCGAACACGCCGGAAGGGGCCTGCGCCAAGATCACGGAAGACGAAGCCGGCGCCAAGGGTCGCCGCGCCGCCGTCCGCTGCCTGGCCTACGCCGATTGCAACTGGTTTCCCGAGGCGGAAGCGGCCCTCATTACCGCCCTGCGCACCGACCGCAACGAATGCGTGCGCATGGAGGCGGCCATTGTCATGGGAACGGGCTGTTGCTGCACGCGCAAGACCATCGAGGCGCTGACTATCTCGGTCAGCGGCAGCAAGAAGGACGGCAATCCGCCGGAGAATTCGGTGCGCGTCAAGGCGGCGGCGTATGCTTCGTTGCAGCATTGCCTGGAGTGCTTCAAGGAAGTGGAAGTGCTCGATCCGCTGAAGAAGCCGGAGACGCCCGACAAGCTGCCGGACCCTCGGCCGGTGCCGCCGGGTCCGGTGACGGCGTTGCAACTATTGGGCGGCCATACCTTGCTCGACGCCGAACCGGGGCGCCTCGAACCGAAACCGGAAGACCCGCTGGTGGCCGACGCTCGCCGCGCGCTGGTCGATCAGAAGACGGCGGCCGTGGTGCCGACGCGGATGCCCAGCGGCAATCGCAGTCTGTACCAGGCGTTCGTGGTCGCCTCGAAACCAGTGTCGGTCGAGACGAAAGACGAGACGAAACCGGCCACGTCGGAACCGCCGGCGCTGTTGCCGGCCGTGGTCATCGAGGAAGCGCCGGCGCGCAACGTCTTCGAGATGGTCAGTCGGGGGTTGCGACCGCGCCGCATCGTTCCGCAAGAGGTGACGGGACCGGCGTTGGCCAGCGAGAAGGCGTTGCCGGCGCGGCGGAGGCCATCGACGGTGAAGAACGGCGTCAGCGGATCGATGGCGAGCGTGCCGCCG
>JBBSES010000363.1:0-5234 GCA_038239465.1 Gemmatales bacterium | reverse complement strand
CGACGACAAGGACCTCCGCGATGCCCCTGTCCCTTTCCTGTTCCTGCGGCGTTCGCTTCGAGGTCGAGGACACGTTCGCCGGGCAAACTGTTGCCTGTCCCGAGTGCCAGTCGCCGATAACCGTGACGGTCGCCGCACGGCAACCGCCACGAACCAGCGGCTACGCGGTCGCCGCCATGGTCTGCGCCCTCGTGCTGGCGTTCACCGGCATCGGCACGCTTGTGGCCGTCTTGCTCGGCTGCCTCGCCCTGGTCGATATCGCACGCAACCGCGGCCGCGTCACGGGGGCCGGTTACGCCATCTTCAGCATCGTCTGGGGCATTGGCTTCACCGGCCTGTTCGCCTTCGCCCTCGCCAAAGGGGAAGTCTTCGGCGTCGGCGACCTGATGCGCGAGCAGTTCATGGGCGAGCAAGTAGACCGTTCCGGTCCCCTGGAGGTGCGCCGACCCTCGCTGGGATTCGCCATCACCCGGCCCACTTCACGGTGGGGCATCGCCAGCGGCAAACTCGCTCAGACCTTCGGCGACACCAGCGACTTGATGCTCATTCACGTCGGCCGCGACGCTTATGTCACGGTCGCCAGCGAAACCAACTTCGGCTCGATCGACGACTTCCGCGACGAAATGGCCCGACGCTACGGCGCCGAAGGCCGAGGCGGTGACGCCGACTTCAAGGCCGACCGCGTCAACATCAGCGGCGTCACGATCCGCAAGAACCAGCGCTTGCCGGCCATCGAGGGGACGGAGCAGGCCGAACTCCTGATGGACATGAAAGTGGCGGGGCAATGGGTCACATTCCTGGTGCGGCTCGTCAAGGTGCCCGACCGGCCGAAAGTGTATATCATCAACGCCTGGGCGCATCGGCGGAAATTCGCGGACGCGGAACTGGAATTGCGGCGGGCGCAGGATAGTTTTCGGATCGTCCAATAGGCCGGAAATCGCGCATGGCTTTTTGCCGCTATCACCCGGATCGAGCCGGCGTCGGCATCTGCATGAGGTGCCGCGCCGTCATCTGCGACGCCTGCCGCACGCGCGTCGATGGCGTCAATCACTGTCACGCTTGCCTCGCCGCTCTGGCGCGGCCCGAGCCAAAGCCAGTCGCCGATCGAGGGGGCACCGGCGCGGCGGCGTTGCTGAGTGTCGGTGCCGGCGGCGTGTTGCTCTTCTGCCTGGGCTGGTGGCTGCAAGGCCGACTCGCTCCTTGACGCGCGGGAAATGGCGATGGACATACGGCCGCGCACCGCGGGCGAAATCCTGGACGACGCCTGGCGCCTCGTCCTCGCCGACGCTCCGCCGCTCTATGCCCTGTGCCTCCTCTTCTGGGCGCCGGCGGCGATTGTCTTGTTGCTCTTGCTGACGACGCCTACTCCCGCGACCTTCGCGGAAGAGTCCTTGCTGCCCGCGCTGTTCGCGGTGCTGCTGCCGCTGACCGGGCTGGCCTCGGGAGCGATTCAGTGTTGGCTGCGCCGCCGCGCGGAGGGGAAAGTCCCTTCGCTCTTCTCCAGCCTGGCGGAAGCGGGACGGCGTGGTCTCGATCACGCCGCGGTTCGCTGCGTCGTGATTCTCGCCTCGCTGCTGGGTAGCGTGTTTCTGATAATGCCCGGCGTGGCCGTCTGGGTAGCGGCGGCGACGGCGCATACGCATCTCGCGTCCGGCCTCGACACCTGGACGCAAGCGCTGGGACACGCCGGCCGGCAGAGCCAGCGCCACCTGGGGAAAGCCACCGTGGTTGCCCTGGCTCGCGTCGGCATGGTCCTGCTCGCCGTACTCAATGTGCATGGGGTCATTCAAGTCGTCCTGTGGACGGGCGATCAAATGGCGGGCCTCGATTTGGCCGTGGCGGAAATCGTCCTAACGCTGGCCAACCCGGTGTACGATCTCGTGTTGTTCTTGCTCGCCGGTCTGCTTTTGGCCCCCTATGCGGAAGCGTGCAACTATCTCCTTTACGTCGATGCCCGCGCCCGTTTCGAGGGACTGGACTTGTGGTATCGAGTGCGGCGCGTGTTCGCGGGGAGCGAAAAGGGGGTGGGCGTTGGATAATAACAACCAATGGCGAGTGGGGGGCAATCCGGGTTCCCAGGCTCCTGCCTGGGAACCCACTTTCCCGAGGCTCTGCCGCGTCTGGGCTTCAATAAAGACCTGGCACGCCGGCAACACTCCGAGGAGGCGGAGCCTCGGGGAAGGCATTCCCAGGCGGAGCCTGGGAACGAGGAAAGGCGTTCCGAACGTTCTAGGCTCCCTGAGTACATTGTATCCTCGTTCCCCAAATCCGGCGCCGGAGCTTGGGAACGAGATTAAGGCGCTCGTCGTGCTGCTGCTTTTCGTGACCGCCTCGTCTCCCGCCCATGCCGCCGACGAGCGCCTACCCGCCGTCCGAGCGGCGCGAGCCGAGGTTCAGCGTATAACCGACGAGGTGAAGGCCGCGCGGCCCTATGCCAACGGCCAACCGTGGATGAGGCACCTGCGCGACCAGGCGGCACGATTGGACCGCGAAGGCGGCCGTCAACCGGGGCGCTTCCGCTGGTTCACCGCCGCGCTGCCGGCCTTCGAGACGGCGAACCAGGAGACCGCCCTACGCATCCTTGCCGGCCTCGACCAACGTCTGGCGCTCGTTGAGGAAAACCTCCTCCCGCCGGAGGACCAACGGGGCGAGGCAACGCAACTCTCCAAACAGCAAATCAAGGCGCTTCTGCCGCCAGAGGGAGAGGAACGCAGGGCAAGGCCAGCGCAGGAGCCTCCACGTCAGAAGCCGCCCGAACAGGATCACGAAACTCAGCGCTCCAGCCGGCGGCCGCGCCAAGGACCGGGCGCCGTGGAGCCGAACTGCGACGCCGACCTCGGTTCCCTGGGATGGATCGTGATGGGCGGCTTGCTCGTGGGGGTCGTCGTGGTCGCCTTCGTTCTGGCCTGGCGTCGCAAGCCGACCGTCGCCGCCAAGAAACCCGATGCCAGGCCGGCCGATCCGCTGTCGATCGAGGCGTTGCTCCAACCGGGCCAGCGCAACTCCGTCGAATCGCTGTGGCGCCGCGCCGACGAACTGGCACGGGCCGGCCGGCACCTGGAGGCGGTGCGCGCCCTCTACCTCGCCGTGCTGGCCCTGCTGCATCGGGCCGATTTCATCCGCGTGGCGCCGACGCGATCCAACGGCGAGTATCACTTCCAGCTGCGCGACCGGCCAATGGTCGGCCGTCCCTTTCGCGGCTTGACCGGCCTCTTCGAAGTCAAATGGTACGGCGAACGGGCCTGTCAGGCGGCCGACTACGATACGTGCCGCCGTCTCGCCGACGAGGTACGCAAGCAGGCGGCGACGAACCAGTCCCGATAATTTTCTTCCGGTTACTCCTTCCCATATAGTAGGGTTGCCCATCGCCGTTCGCCCCCTGAACGGGCCGTGCCGCCCGCCCTTCGGGAGCCGCCATGCCGACGCTTCTCGCCATCGATGACGATCCCGTCATCTTGCAGGCCTTTCGCGCCCTCTTCCCGGCGCCGGACGTCACCCTGCTCACGGCCATGACCGCCGCCGACGGACTGGCCCGCGTGACGGAACATCGGCCCGCCGTCGTCCTCCTCGATTACAAACTGCCGGACATGACGGGGCTGGAAACGTTTCGCCGGATCCGGACGCTCGACGCCCGCATTCCCGTGATCTTCATCACGGGCCACGGCACCACGGAAGTGGCCATCGAAGCGATGAAACTGGGCGCCTATGAATACTTGCTGAAAGAACACCTGCTCGAACCGGAGCAGACGGAGCAGCTGCGGCAGCGCGTGAGACAGGCGTTCGAGATTAGCCGGCTCATGCACGTGCCGGCCCTTCCCGCGCCATCGGAGAAAGTGCCCGACACGGCCGACATGCTCATCGGCCGGGCCACGGCGATGCAGGAAGTGTACAAGGCCATCGGCCGGGTGGCCCCGCAGGACGTGACCGTCCTCATCAACGGCGAAAGCGGCACGGGCAAGGAACTGGTGGCGCGGGCCATTTACCAACATGGCCGGCGCGCCCACGGGCCGTTCTTGGCGATCAATTGCGCCGCTATCCCCGAAACCTTGCTGGAAAGCGAACTCTTCGGCCACGAGAAAGGCTCCTTCACCGACGCCGACCGCAAGCGCATCGGCAAGTTCGAGCAATGCAGCGGCGGCACCCTCTTTCTCGACGAAATCGGCGACATGACGCCGTTGACGCAGACAAAAATCTTGCGCCTCCTGCAAGAGCAGCGCTTCGAGCGCGTCGGCGGCAACGAGACGGTGCAGACCGACGTCCGCCTCATCGCGGCGACCAACCGTGATCTCGAAAAGATGGTCGCCCTTGGCACCTTCCGCGGCGATCTTTACTATCGGCTCAGCGTCTTCACGATCGCACTGCCGCCGCTGCGCGAGCGCCTCGACGACCTGCCGCAACTCCTGGACTTCTTCCTGCGCCGTTTCGGCCGTGAACTCGGCAAGGACGTGCAGCAGGTTCACCCGCAAAGCCTAGAATTGCTGCGGCGCCACGGTTGGCCGGGAAACCTGCGCGAGTTGCAAAGTGTCTTGAAGCAGAGCCTTTTGCAAGCCACCGGCCCCGTGCTGCTGCCCGAGTTTTTGCCCGCGTATCTGCGCGACGCCCGACCCTCCAAGCCTTCGGCCCCCGGCGTGGGCCTCGATTGGGACGCCTTTATCGACGAGCGCCTGCAGGCGGGCAGCCAGCACCTCCACGCCGAATGGCTCGCCCTCGCTGAACAGCATCTTTTGATGCGCGTGCTGCGGCACACGGGCGGCAATCAGGTGCAGGCCGCCAAGATCCTGGGCATGGCGCGCAACAGCCTGCGAAGCAAGATTCGCTCGTTGGGCATCGGCATCGAACGCTCCATCGAAGCCGACGAAGCCTGAGAAACCTCACGTCAACGACTTCTCGAACTGCACGAGGTTCTCGCCGCGGTCGCCGTCCCAGCGGATGCCGACGATGTCGTACTCCAGGGCGATGGCCAGGTGGAGCATGGGCCGGTGTTGGTTGTGGCACTCGAAGCGTAGGGTTTCGTACTCGTTTTGGCGGGCCCACTCGTGGACCGCTTCCATCAGTTGCGAAGCGATCCCCTGGCGGCGGCACTCGGGAATGACGCCGTAAAACCAGGCGAAATAGACGGTCGGCTTCAACTCGAAACCGAGGAAGAAGCCGACCGGCCGTGGGCCCCCGCGGGGGCCCGCTTTGAGGGCGGTATATCGGCCCCGCTATCGCCGGCGGGAAGACACCACGGCGGG
>JBBSES010000362.1:0-5253 GCA_038239465.1 Gemmatales bacterium | reverse complement strand
GTTCCTGATGCGCCATGGGTTGGAGAAGCCCGACTATCAGACATTCCGCGGCCTACCCTCCGACCTGCGCCGGCCGGCGGAGATCGTCACCGAGCCGTTCGGCACCGGCCGCGGCGCCCTGATTCAATTAGGCGTGCTGCTGCTGATCGGCACCCCGATAGCGCGGGTCCTCTTCTCGGTGGCCGCCTTCGCCCTGCAGCGCGATTGGCTCTACGTCGCCTTGACTCTCCTCGTGCTGGCGGTATTGATGTACAGCCTCTTCGCCAATCACGCGAGTACCCATGCCTGACCCCGCGCATCGCGTCGTTATCATCGGCGGCGGCTTCGGCGGCCTTTATGCCGCCCAACATTTGCGCACCGCTCGCGTTCAGGTGACGCTCCTCGACAAGCGCAACTACCACCTGTTTCAACCGTTGCTCTACCAGGTGGCGACCGGCGCCCTGTCGCCCGCCAACATCGCCAGTCCGCTGCGCGCCATCCTGCGCCGCCACCTCAATACCACGGTACTTCTAGGCGAGGTACGGGATATCGACGCCGTGGCCCGGCAAGTGATACTTCCCTGGGGCCAGGTGCCTTACGATACGCTTATCGTCGCCGCCGGGGCGCGCGACCAGTATTTCGGCCACGACGACTGGGCGCGCTTCGCCGTCGGCTTGAAGTCCATTGAGGAAGCGACGGAAACGCGCCGCCGCCTCTTGCTCGCCTTCGAGGCCGCCGAGTGCGAAGCCGACGCCGAAAAGCGAGCGGCATTGTTGACCTTCGTCGTCGTCGGCGCCGGGCCGACCGGCGTGGAAATGGCGGGCAGCATTGGCGAACTGGCACTGTATACCTTGCGGCGCAACTTTCGGAGCATCGACCCGGCGCAAGCCAAGATCCTGCTCGTCGAGGGCGGCGACCGCGTGCTGAGTACCTTCCCCCCGGAGCTATCGAGCAAGGCCGAGGCGGCGCTGAAACGCCAGGGCGTCACCGTCTGCACCGGCGTCATGGTCACGGACATTACCGCGGAAGGGGTTTCGCTCAAAGCGGGCGACCGCGCGGAATGGGTATCCGCACGGACGGTCCTGTGGGCGGCCGGCGTGCGCGCGTCGCGCCTGGGGGAAGTGCTGCGCGACGCGGCCGGCGCGGAGCTGGATCGCACGGGCCGGGTCGTGGTGCAGCCCGATTTGACGGTGCGCGGCCACCCGGAAATCCTGGTGATCGGCGACCTGGCCAACGATAGCCATTCGACCGGCAAGCCGTTGCCCGGCGTCGCCCAGGTGGCGATGCAACAGGGCAAGTATGCCGCCCTGCTGATCCGCGCGCGTCTGGGCGGCGACACCACGGGGCCGTTCAAGTACGTGGACAAGGGGAACATGGCGACCATTGGCCGCGCCGCCGCCGTCGCCGATCTCGGTTGGCTGCAATTATCCGGCTACCTTGCCTGGTGGGCCTGGCTGCTGATCCACATCGTCTACCTCATTCACTTCGAGAATCGCATCTTGGTCCTCTGGCAATGGGCCTGGAACTACTGGACGCGCAATCGCTCGGCCCGACTCATTACCGGCGGCCCGACGAGCGAAAGCGGCGCCGCGGCCCCTTGACGCCCCGCGCCCCATCCCCGTAACAAGACAAAGAGAATCGCGCGGCCGCGGAACCCTTGCCCCCTACTCCTTACCGAGGACTCGAACCATGGCGGAGCAACAAAGTGTCGTGGGCGTTTACTCGACGATGAGCGACGCCGAACACGCCGTTCAGACCCTGGACCAGGGAGGCTTTCCCATCGGCCAGGTGTCGATCATCGCCACCAATTTGCAGAGCGAAAAGCAGGTACACGGCTACATCACCGCGGCCGACACGACCAAGGCCGGCGCCAGCACCGGCGCCTGGCTCGGCGGCCTCTTCGGCCTGCTCGTTGGCGCCGCCTTCATTTGGGTGCCGGGCATCGGGCCGCTCGTCGTCGCCGGTCCCTTGGCCGCCGCGATTCTGGGCGGCGTCGAGGGCGCCATCGGCGGTGCCGCGTTGGGCGGCCTTCTCGGCGGCATCGCCGGTATGGGCATTTCCAAGGAACATATCCTCAAGTACGAGGAAGTCGTCAAGGGCGGCAAGTATCTGCTGGTGGCCCATGGCGAAGAGGTCGAAGTCGCCAAGGCGCAGGCACTGCTGAAAAGCACCAGCGCGGAACGGCTGACGCTGCACGCCGAAGCGGGCGTGTGACAAACTATTCAGCGGTGAGCGGGGGGCGTAAGCCCCCCGGGGTTTCGCGTCAAAGAAATCCACGGAGGCTAACGCCCCCCGCTCGCCAGGCCTTCCAACCTCTCCTCACGGACCCCTCGATGACAGACCAATGGCAGCACGCCCCCGGCTGGCCCGGCATCGCCCCTCGTTGGACCTCGAGCGCCAAGACCGGCGTCGGCACCGCGCTCGGCTATCACGGCAGCTTCGTCTGGTTCACCTGCAGCCACGGCATCTTCGACGAAATCTACTATCCGCGCTTGGACCAGGCGTGCGTCCGCGACATGGGCCTGATGGTCGCCGATGGCCGGGCGTTCTTCTCCGAAGAGAAGCGCGACACGGTTTCCGAGGTGTCGTTCCTCGCCGCCGGCGTTCCCGCCTATCGCCTGGTTAACACCTGCAAGCAGGGCCGCTATCGCGTCGAGAAGGAAATGGTCAGCGACCCGCGCCGCGAAGTAGTCATGCAGAAAACGCGCTTCGTCCCCCTGCAAGGCAAGCTGGGCGACTACGCGCTCTTCGTGCTACTGGCGCCGCACCTAGCCAACCACGGGACGAACAACACCGCCTGGCTTGGCGACTATAAAGGCACGCCCATGCTCTTCGCTCAGCGCGAAAGCACGGCGCTGGCGCTGGCCTGCTCGGTGCCGTGGCGCAAGTGCAGCGCCGGCTTCAGCGGCGTCAGCGACGGCTGGCAGGACGTCAGCGATCACAAGCGACTGACGCGCACCTGGAACCGGGCCGAGAACGGCAACGTCGCCCTCACCGGCGAGATCGACATCCAGGCGAATAACGGCCAATTCGTGTTGGCGCTGGGCTTCGGCCGCAATGTCGCCGAGGCCGGCCACCGCGCCCGCGCCAGCCTGTTCGACGGCTTCGACGGCGCCCGCGACCACTACATTCAAGTCTGGCGCGACTGGCAGGCGGGCCTCGAACCGCTGGAGCAAACCGACGCTGGCGAACCCGATCTCTACCGCACCAGCGCCGCCGTGCTTCGTCTCCATGAGGCCAAGCACTTTCCCGGCGGCGCCATCGCCAGCCTGTCCGTCCCCTGGGGCTTCAACAAGGGGGATGACGACCTGGGCGGCTAGCACCTGGTCCGGCCGCGCGATATGGTCGAAACCGCCGGTGGCCTGCTCGCCGCGGGGGCGCTGGAAGACGCCCGCCGCATGTTGCGTTTCCTGCAATTCACGCAGGAGGCCGATGGTCATTGGCCGCAAAACATGTGGCTCGACGGCACCCCTTACTGGCCCGGCGTGCAGATGGACGAGACCGCCTTTCCCATCCTCCTCATGGACCTGGCGCAGCGCGTCGGCGCCCTGCATCCGCACGACCCGGTGCGCTTCTGGCCGATGGTGCGCAAGGCGGCCGGCTTCATCGTCCGCAACGGCCCCGTCACGCAGGAAGACCGCTGGGAAGAAGACCCCGGCTATTCGCCCTTCACGTTGGCCGTCGAAATCGCCGGACTGCTCGCCGCCGCCGATCTCGCCGACCAGAACAACGAGAAGACGCTCGGCAACTTCCTGCGCGAGGTGGCCGACGGTTGGCACGGCCGCATCGACGACTGGATCTACGCCACCGATACGCCGCTCGCCCGGCAATACGGCGTGGACGGCTACTACGTCCGCATCGGCGCCGTCGATGCCGGCGACGCTCCCTCGCCGTCGCAGGGCTTCGTACCCATCCGCAATCGGCCGCCCGACCAGAGCAAATGGCGCGCGTCCGACATCGTCAGCCCTGACGCGCTGGCCCTGGTGCGCTTCGGCCTGCGCGACGCCAACGACCCGCGCATCCTCAACACCGTGAAATTAATCGACGCGCTCTTGAAACTCGACACGCCGCGCGGCCCCAGCTGGTATCGTTACAACGAAGACGGCTACGGCGAGAAGGAAGACGGGTCGGCCTACGACGGCATCGGCATCGGCCGCTTGTGGCCCTTGTTGACCGGCGAGCGCGCCCACTACGAACTCGCCGCCGGCCGCCGCGCCGAGGCCACGCGCCTGGTCCGCGCCATGGAAGCCTTCGCCGGCCCCGGCCAGATGCTCCCCGAGCAAATCTGGGACAAGCCCGACATCCCGGAGCGCGAACTCTTCTTCGGCCGGCCGACCGGGTCTGCCATGCCACTCTGCTGGGCGCATTCCGAATATGTGAAGCTGCGCCGTTCCCTGCGCGACGGCAAGCTCTTCGACCTGCCGCCGCAGCCGGTGGATCGCTACATCAAGCGCGGCATCGTCTCGCCCTTCGAGATCTGGTCGTTCAACCACAAGGTACGGTCGATAAAGGCCGGCAAATCGCTGCGTTTGAAATTGTTGGCGCCGGCCGTGGTTCACTGGGGCGCCGACGGGGCCGCGCTCAATCACAACGCCGAGACGTGGGACAGCGGCATCGGCGTTCATGTGGCGGAGTTGCCGACGAAGGGATTGGCGGTGGGAAGCAAGATTACGTTCACGTTTAGCTGGCCGCTATCGGCGTCGGAGGAGGGGCGGAGTTTCACGGTGGCGGTGAGGTGATAGCGGGGGCGCTTGGCGCCTGGACGGTCCTCAAATATAATTCTCGTTATCAACGCCGACGCCATACGCAAAATGCTGTCCCTCCGTCCCTTCGAGCCGATTGAAGTCGAGCTTTCGAGCGGGCAGGCGTTCACCGTCAAACATCCCGAGACGGTCATCGTCTTGAAGAACACGATCGTCGTGGCCGATGCCGAAACGGATACGGTGCAATGGATGTCGTTGATCCATGTCGTGGCCATGCGCCGGAGGCAAACGGCACTGCCTATTCCTCAATATTGACCTTATTAGGCCGTTAATAATTGCTTCGCTTCAATATAAATCTGGCCGGATCGAGTAATCTTGAACAGTTCGCCATCTCTGTGAACCATAGCTTTGTCGTCCGCTAATCCGTTTAGTGTTCGCCGCAGGTTGCCCCTCATAATCTGCTCAAAATCTGGCGCCACGGATGCGCGCCGGGTATCAATTGAAGGGGACAAGGGAAGACGAAAGATCGACAAGGCACGCGGAGTCAGCCGCTAATTCTCGGACAGCCTCC
>JBBSES010000361.1:0-5270 GCA_038239465.1 Gemmatales bacterium | reverse complement strand
CTTCCGACCCGTTGCGGCCGAGCGGCGGCGCTGTTCCGCTTTGTTCCCCGGCGGCTCCGCGTGCAGCAACGCCGACACGTCTCGATTGCGGAAGCCGTTGATGGCGAACTCGCCCCGGTCGACCGCCTCCAGCGGAGGGCCGTCTTCCGCCGCCAGCGGGTTCAATGCCCGCGACCGTTTCCTTTGCCAAACGACCGATTGGCACGTCGTTTCGGCCAACTCCCCCAGCGAGCGGCTTTCGTCCACGCGGGCCAACGCTTCGAGGTAGCGCTCGTTGGCGGCTTGGCTGATCTCGGTGCGCCGATGGATGTCGGCGACGCTCTTACGCAAAGGCCGCCCGCTCATTTCTCCCCCGTCGTCCCCCTCCTTGGCGCGATACACATTCCTGTCGTCGGGCCGGTTGGTAACGCCCTCGACGCACAGCACCGAACCCTGCTTGTCGTACATTTTGATGGCGTTGTCGCCCTGCCGATGCTTGATGCGCGTCCCTTCGACCCGCCGTTTCAAATCGCTGACCACCTCGCGGCGGAGTTTATCCCCGCCGTGGAACTCCGCGTCGGCGTACACGGCGGGGATAAACCCCGCCGCTCATATATGTCGAACGCTCTAATGTTCCCCAGGGAATCGTATCCATGCCTCCCGAGATGCAAGCGACCGTCCCCGCTTACGGCGGCCATCTCAATCGAATCGCCGGCGTCATCCTCGGCACCGCGGTCGGCGACGCCCTGGGCTTGCCTCGGGAAGGTATGTCGCCGCGTCGAGCGGCCAGGCTGTACGGCAATCCACCATTGCGCCTTCGCTTCCTGTTCGGCTTCGGCATGGTGAGCGACGACACCGAGCATACGTGCCTGGTAGGACAAGCGCTGCTGCGCTCGCCGGACAACACGGACAGTTTCCTTCGGTCCCTGGGATGGGGCCTGCGTCTGTGGCTGCTGTGTTTGCCCGCCGGAATTGGCCGGGCCACGCTGCGGGCGATCATCAAACTATGCGTCGGCTTTCCGCTCACGAAAAGCGGCGTCTGGTCCGCCGGGAACGGGCCGGCCATGCGCGCCGCGCTGCTCGGCGTTTGTCTTGGCCACGATCTGAACAAACTTCGGGCGTTCGTCCGCGCTTCCACGCGCGTGACGCACACCGACCCATGGGCGGAATCGGGTGCCCTGCTCGTTGCCCTGGCCGCCCATCACGGCGCGGAACGAGGACCGGCAAGAATAGACGCGCCAACCTTTCTGCGCGACGTGAAACAAAATGTCGATGTGGACGCCGAGCTAACCGGCATCCTGGACAAGATGGAGGAGCATGCGCGAAGGAACGCCCCGGCCGTCGATTTGGCCCATGCGCTCGGCCTGCAACGCGGCGTGACAGGGTATATCTACCACACCGTTCCCCTGGCCCTCTATTGCTGGCTGCGGTCGCCCGGCGACTTTCGTCAGGCCGTGGAAGAAGTGATCGCCCTCGGCGGCGACACCGACACGACCGGCGCGATCGTGGGCGGCATCGCCGGCGCCACTGTCGGGGCCAGCGGGATTCCCGGCGAATGGATCGACGGCATCCGCGAGTGGCCGTGTTCCGTGGCGTGGATGCGGCGATTGGCCGAGCGACTGGCGCGACAATTCCCCGGCGACGGGCACGGCGCGAGCGAAGGTCCCTTGCGTTTCTTTTGGCCGGGGCAGGCGGGGCGAAACCTCGTGTTCCTCGCCATCGTTTTGGCCCACGCCGCGAGACGGTGGGCCTCGCTAGCGCTCGACCCACCCTACGACTGCTCCTTTTTCACTCCTCGCCGAAAGCGGTGTGTGTAGCTCTTGGCATACAGATGACTCTCCGCGCCCTGTTGAGGTTCGAGCATTGGCCCGACGAAAATCAAGGCCGTCAGATGGATTCGGCCTTCCTTCATCGTGGCGGCCAGCGTCGCCAAGGTACAGCGCAGCAACTTCTCATCCGGCCAAGACACGCGATAGGCCACGGCGACGGCGGCCTCCGGCCCGTAGTGCGGCGTCAGTGCCTCGACCACGGCGGGCACCTGCGCCGCGCTGAGGAACAATACCAGGCCCGTGCGATGCCTCGCCAGTTCGGCCAGCGATTCGTTGTCCGGCAGGCCAGTGCGTCCCGGCGCCCGCGTCAAGATGATGGTCTGGTTAGCCCCCGCCGGCGTCAGTTCCAGTTTCATCGCGGCGGCGGCGGCCGTGAACGACGACACGCCCGGTATCACTTCGTAGGGGATGCCCTCGGTGTCGAGGCGACGCATCTGCTCGGCGATGGCGCCGTAGATCGACGGATCGCCGCTGTGGACGCGGGCCACGTCCTGCGCTGCCCCATGAGCATCGCGCATGTGTTCGATGATTTGGTCGAGGTGCAGCGCCGCCGTGTCGATGACGCGCGCCCCCGACGGCGCGAAGGCGACGACCTCGGCGGGCACCAGCGAGCCGGCGTAGAGACATACCGGGCAGCGTTCGATGAGCCGACGGCCGCGCACCGTAATGAGGTCGGGATCGCCCGGCCCGGCGCCGATGAAGTAAACGGTCATGCGTCCTCCCGTCGCGCCACGGCCATTGTCACCCGCGCTCCCTTGACCTTCGGCGTCAGCAAAGCTCGGACGCCGCTGGCCAATAACGCCGCTGGTTCCGCCACGCCGTCGATGCCGATCTTGTCGCGCACGCGCGCGCTGGGGCTGGGCAAATCCGCGACGGCGCCCAGTTCGTGTACCGAGAACGCCCGCAGCGGCACGCCATGCCGGGCGGCGAAAGCGATCAATCCCGGCTCGTCGGCCTTGATGTCGGCGGTCGCCACCAAGCCCAGGCTCAGCGGCGCGAAGCCGTGCGCCGCGCAGACGCGGTCGAAGTGTTCTTCAATCTCTTCCACAGGTACGCCGCGCCGACAACCGACGCCAAATACCAGCGACGGCGGCCGATAGACGAGACACGGCATTGGCGAAGGGGGAACTCGTCCATCGCCGATAACCAGGAAGCCCGCGTAGTCGCCAGTCATCGAATCGAGCCAGTGGAAGTTCGTCGGCCAATCGCCAAACGGTCGCCACCAGTCGCGCTGGCCGTTGGTTTGCCAAACGCCGATCGGTTCGCCGCGGACGACGGCGGCGCTCATGACCTTCAAGGGCGCGCGGTCCTCGATCTTCCAGCCCCGGTCGCGGCCGATGAGATCGAGCACGGGCAAGCCGAGAGCGTCGCTGGCCGTGGTAATGACTGCGGTCGCCCCTAACGCTTGCGCCACCTCGTTCGCCAGAGCGTTCGCTCCCCCCTCGTGGCCGCCCAGCACGCTGATGGCGAAACGGCCCGCTTCATCGAGTACCACCACCGGCGGATCGGTGGTCTTGTCTTTGGTCAAAGGGCCAAGGATACGGACGACGATGCCCAGCGCCATGACGCAGACCAGGGGATGTCCCTTGAAGAAAAGCTCGGTCAACGCTTGCCGCGCGCCGGCGGCCCCCTGTGAGACCTGGCCTCGGCCGAGCGCCGCGGAGAGACGCCGTCCCAATGCGGCGCCGGCGGGAGTGAGGGCGACGATGGCCAGGTCGGTCATGGCGTGTTTCCCGGCTTGTCGGCGCTTACGATGAAGACGCCGCGCATCGGCTTCAAGCCGGTCAATCCGCCGAGGGCATCGCTGCGCGCGACGTGAACCTCCGTGACCTCGAAGGGCCAGCGCCAGGACTTGAGCCACTCGAGCATCGTAGCCAGGTGTTCGAGGGTGACGAAACTGGCGACGAGTCGGCCGTTCGTCATTAATCGCTCGTGGACCACGTCGAGAATATCCGCCAGACGACCGCCCGACCCGCCGATGAAAACGAGGCGCGGCGCTTCCCTTTCCCCGTTGAAAGTTTCGGGAGCATCGCCCTCAATGGGGCGAACGTTGAAGGTCTCGAATAGCGTGTGGTGCGCGCGCAACAAGCGCGCGCGAACCGGGTCGCGTTCGACGGCGAGGACTTCCATATCGGGCCGCAAAAGCGCCACTTCGATGGCGACGGTTCCGAGACCGGCGCCGATATCCCAGCAGCTATCGCCCGGTTCGGTGGGTATCAGCAGCTTGGCCAGGATGACGGAGCGCACCTCCTGGCGGGTCATCACCTCTGCCGTGCCTTCTGGTCGGGCGAATTCGTGGTCGGATATGCCAGGGCCAAGACGGCGGCGCCGCGCGGCTTCCGCGTCCGCCGAGTTCCGCGCGAGGATCAAGTAGTTCAATGGAGCAAAGCTCCGGTCAGCTAGCTCACCGAGGTTCGGCACGCGCAGCACACGTTCCTCCAGCGCTCCCAGATTCTCGGCCACGATAGCCCGATAATCCGCCAGGCCATGACGTAGGAAGAAAGCGGCGACGCGCTCGGGACACCTTCCGTCTTGGGTGAAAAGGCCAATGACGGGCCGGCCCAGCAGCGGCAAGAGCGTGGCCCGCAAGCCGCGGCCGTGGATGCTTGCGAGAGCGGCGTCTTGCCAGGGAATGCCGGCGCGGGCGAACGCCATCTGCATACTGCTCAACGCCGGCTCGATACGCGCGTCGGGAAAGCGTTCGAGCAGAAAGCGGCCGATGCCGTAAAACAGCGGGTCGCCGGAGGCCAACACGACGCGGCGCGAGGGCGCGAAACGCTGAAGTATCGTAGCCAGTTCGTCCAGGTTGTCGCGGACGACGAAGCGCCCGCCTTTCGCCTCGGGGAAATAGGCCAAATGCCGCGCGCCGCCGGCCAGGAAATCGGCCGCCTGGATGCGTTCGATGACAGTAGGTTTGAGTCCGGCGGCGCCCTCCGCGCCAATGCCGATGACGTCGATCATCTAGCGCTCCGCTGTTCCCAGCACGCGGCCGTCGAAGTCGAACAGCACGACCTCGACGCTCAGCCGACCGGCAGCCTCAGCCGCGCACTGCTCGGCCGCCAACGTACACAGTCGATGGTAGAACTCCGGGAACCGGGCCGTCTCGATTAACTCTTGCACGTGCCGCGCCGTGTTGGCGGCCGCGATGGCGTCGGCCAACTCGGCGCCCGCCCCGAGGTCTCGGGCCACTTGCGCGAGAAAGCCGCAATCGACCTGGTTGCCGGCGACGTGCGTCTGCATGTTACCCGCCGCGGTCTTCGACAGTTTGCCGATCATGCAGCACAGGGCCGCCCGCTTCAGGCCGCGCGCCGCGGCGCGCTGCAGACTGGCGCCGGTGAAAATGCCCATCTCGATGAAGGCCAACTCGGGCAGCTGAGGATAGCGTTCCTGGGCGAAGCGTTCCGTGCGGCCGCCGGTGCTAAGGATAATCTGCTTGACGCCGTTGGCGGCCGCCACGTCGAT
>JBBSES010000360.1:0-5281 GCA_038239465.1 Gemmatales bacterium | reverse complement strand
GGTCGCAGCATCGGAGAGTTGCACTTCGCCGGCGTCATCGACAGCAAGAGCGACGTCGGCCACGTCGTTGCCATCCAGGGGAATTACGGGCAGTCGTTCGTCTGGAGCGAGGACGGTCTGTTCGTCACCCCGCTCTTCAAAGACAGCCGCCAGAACCCGAAGGGCTGGGGCGCGAAAGAGGAGTTCGGGGCCGACTGGACCGACGTGAGTATGTACGGCGAATGCTTCGGCGGGATGGTGTGCCGGCAAGACGACGGCAAGGTCCGCTACCTGTTCGGCCGCAACGCCTGTCACGTTGTGCAGGTCGAGGGGCTGGAAGCTGTGAAGCGCTTCGATGCCGGCACGGTGGAGTTGAAGGGGCCAACGGCGACCGGCAAACCGGCCACCAAATCCGACGCTCCGGATCGCGTGCTTCGCGTGCCGGACGTGACCGGGCGGCATCCGCCCTTCAAGGTCGATGGCGACGCGGCCGAGTGGAAGGACATCCCGCGCCGCGAAATCAAGGTCGGAGATGAGGTCGTGGCGAAGGTGGCGTTGGCGCATAACCGGACTCACATCTGGCTCCTGGCTGAGGTCGAAGACCCGTCCCCGTGGAAGAATGCCGGGGCCGATCCGAAACTTGCGTTCAAGACCGGCGATGCCATCGAACTGTGCCTGGGTTCCGACCGCGACTCACGGGGGACGGGCCACCTGTCTCACGTTCCAAAGGGTGAACACCCAGCTCCCCAGCCCGACCGGACGACCCCTGGGTTGGGCGACATCCGCGTGCTGATCGTTCCGGGCGCGAAGGGCAAGGGGCCAACGGCGATTGTCTACCGACCCGTGAAGCCCGAAGCGAAACCGGATGAGGCCATGAAGTTCGAGTCGCCGGGGAAGTCGCACACATTCGCGTCGGTCACGCCGATCCCCGACGTACAGGTTGCGGTCAATGAAACGAAGACGGGTTACGTCATCGAGGTCCGGCTAAGTTGCGACCGGATCGACTTGCGAGACGCGGCGGGTGGCCTGCGGTTGAGGGGCGACATCGGCGTGCTGTGGGGCAACGATGCCGGGCTATTGACCGAGCGACGAGCGTACCTGTTCAACCGGGGACCGGCGGCGAGCGTGGTGAGCGATACCCCCACCGAAGCCGAACTGCATCCCGCCGAGTGGGGTATGATAATTTTTGACTGAGCAACTTTGAGTTGAGACGTACTCGGTCGGGGGATTCTGCGCCCAGCGGCAAGGATTTTTGCCAACTGCGTCTGGCGACCAGCATCTTGAGAGGAACGAAAGCGTGGCTGCGAGGGGGAAACGCCTTCCACTCGCCGGGGGGGCGACAAGCATTCGCCCCCGGCACGCGAGCCACTGTCATCGCCGGAAACGAGTCGGTTTGCGACAATGACCAGCACGCACGGTATACGCACGGAACGCCCTTCCCGGACGGCCAAAACGGGACAAACGACCCAGGGGCCGAGCGGCGTCACCTGTGAAAAGCCCTGCAAATCAGGCCGTTTTTCCACGCAGGGACAGACGGACGGCGCTTCTGCATCGGCAAGTAACCGCTTTTGCGTGGGGAAGTGAGGATGTCGCACTACGGTTCGACGATTCCCAAATCTCGGCATATTTTCCAACAGAGGTGATCGTTGATTTCCTGGTGGCGCGGCACCGCCGTCGTTCGGTTGTTCGCCGAGTTGACGTAGACGCTATGCTTGCCCGGCTCGCGCAAGAGATACGCCCCTTGCGCATGCGGATGACGGATCAAGTCCACCCGTTTCACGATGCCGCCTCGAACGGCTCGCGCGTTACGGTTTGACCTGCCAAGGATTTTTCGGCCAATTCCCGGTTCGCTTCCAGGACAAGGGCCACGGCTTCGCGGAGATTTTCTCGGGCCTCGGATAAGGTTGCCCCTTGCGTATTGGCCCCAGGCAACTCTTCCACGAAAGCGATGTATCCCTCGGGCACTTGCATGTAGACGGCGGTTAGTTGCACGGCGATCTCCATTAATACGTCTTCACCACGAACATCACGCTCCCCGTCTGCACGTAATCGCCGTGGCGCAGCGCTCGCTTGACGTGCGGCTCCAACTTGTCCTTGTTGACGAAAGTGCCGTTGGCGCTGTTCAGGTCGGTGACGTACATGCCGTCTTCCTCGTAGGTGACGACGGCGTGTTGGCGGGAGGCGTAGGTCTTCTCCTTGGGTTCCTGGTCGCAGAGGTCGATGTCCACGGGGGCGTCGTCGGAACGGCCGATGAAGTTCTCGCCGTCGTAGATTGGGTATTCGCTATTGAGCCGGCCGCCGCGGACCACGACGAAGCGCGGACGCAGGCCGGGGGAGAGGGAGGAGACGCGCGGCGCCTTGGGGCGCGGCGGCTGGGACGGTTGCGGCATTTGCAGGGCCGATACGCGCGGCGGTTCCGGCGCGGCGGGCAGCGGCGTCGGGCTGGCCAGGCCGGTTGGCGGGCGAAAACTGGTGCGTATCTCGGCGGGCGTCGGCATTTCTTCCGCGGGGGCAAGGCCGGTCGCGCGCGCCGAAGGAGCCAGCACCGTCACCGGCGAGGCCATCGGCGGCGCGATGCCGCTCGATTGGTCGGCCGACATCATCTCCGCCATCGGGGCCGGGATGCCCGTCGGCGGCCGCAGCGTCGAAACCAGCGGCGCCCCCGACGCCCCTTCGCCCTCGAAGGGCATCACGTCGAAGCCCGAGGCGGAGAGCGCTTCCGGGGCCGCGGCCGGCATCGGTTCCGGCATCACGTCGAGCAGATCCATGGCGCAGCCGTCGCACAGCAGCGTGCCGTCAATGGCCATCATCCCGCAGTTCGGACACTTGATCACGTTCCGTCTCCTCGGAGGATCGCGTGGGGCTAACGCTTTCTGGAAGCGTCGCTAAACGGTGGTTTGGATGGTTGTATTTTAATCGGCCCGCTTCGCCTTGTCGCCCGTTTCGTCGAAAAAGGCGAAGACGTCGGGCAGCGCCGCCTGCACGATCGCTAGATGTTCCACGCCGGCGTATTCCTTGAAGACGACCTTCTTCACCTCGGCCTTGGCGAGCGAGTCCTTCAGCGAACGGACGCCGCGGAGGGCGAAGTCCTCGTCGCCGACGCCGAGAAAGCAGTGAACGCCCTTGAGGGCGTCGCGCGGATTGCGCAGGGCCATGCCGCCGCCGAGGACCGCGATGCCGGCGTAGCGCTCCGGCGCCGCCTGAGCCAAGGTGATGGCCTGCATGGCGCCAATCGAATGGCCGACGAGAAAGACGCGCCGGGTATCGACGGGATAGAGCTTGTTTACCTGGTCGATAATCTCCTTCACGGCGGGCGGTTGGCCAAAGGCGCCGCTCCGGCTGGCGACCAGCAGCCAGCCGCGTTTGCCGCATTGCTTCACGATGGCACCATTGCCGTAGCCATCGAAGAACATGTTCTCGCTGCCGCCAGCGCCGTGCAGGGCGATGACCAGAGGCAGCGAATCGCCCTTGGCCACCGCGGGAGGCGCCGCAAGACGGACGCTTTCCTCGATCTTGCCGACGGGCAACGTCAGCCAGAACTGGCCGGGCCGCTTGTTGCCGTAGTACCCCTTATCCGCGGCGATGGCTTTCACGGCCGCCTCCGCCTCGGCGAGCAAACGGGCGGCCGGCAGGTTGGTTTCCAAGGGCTTCTTGGCGACCAGCGTTTCCAGCATATGGACAAGGCTGCGCGCCGTTGCCCGGTCGGTGGTCATCGTCGCGGGCCAATCCTCCATCGCTCGGGTCAATGCGTCGAGCCGCGGCCTATTTTCCTTGGCGAAGGATACCGTTTGTTCCCAGCACGAAAGCACGTCCTTTCCCGCCACTACCTCGGCGCGGAGCGCGTGGTCGCCTTCCGGCACGTCCGCCAGGAGGAGGCGGACATCGACGGGCAATTTTGCGATGTCGCTCTCGACGCGAGCAAGCGCTATGTCATTGGCGTCCACGAGCGTCAGACGCAGCGCCATCCGCTCCGGCGCGGGGACATTGGGGTCGTACAGCCGGTCCAGCGTGACAATCAGGTTATCGGCGGAGATATCGAAAAAACGACGTTCCGGTCGGGCGGCGAGGGAGTCGGCCCAGCGTCGGTTGGCCGAGGGTTCGTCGGCGGACTGGACGGCGAAGCGGGCGCGGTCGAGGTGGCGGGCGGCCTCGCGCATGCGCAGGGCGAAGAAGGCATCGACGGCCGCTTTCAATGGCGCCGTCGCGCGCGCGTGAGCCTTGGCGTCGGGCTGCTCGTCTCGGGCGATCTCGAAGGCGCGGAGGCGTTGGCCCAACTCGAAGCGGTCGGCCGGAGCCTGGGCGATGGCCCAATTGCAAAGGACAAAGGCCAGGACGGGCGAAAGGATGAATCTCATGGCGCGAACGCCTCCGGGATTCGGGGGACCGCGAAACGTAAACGGGGGGTCAAATGGCGCCGAGCCAGACGCCGCCGGTAAACGCCGGAGCGTAAGCGAAGAACGACGACGTGGCGCGGAGGGTGAAGCTGTCGAAGATGCTCGCCTGGGGGCCGCCGCCGGGGCCGGCGCCGGCGAGGATTTCGGAGCGGCCATCGCCGTCGATGTCGATGGCGGCCACGCGGACCCCGCCCGTGAAGCTGGGCGTCAACGCGAAGAAGGCATTCAGGACCGACAGCGAGCGGCCGTCGAAGAGGGTCACTTGCGGGCCGCCGCCGGGGCCGGCGCCGGCGATCACGTCGGCCCGGCCATCGCCGTTGACGTCGCCCGCCGCCACGAAGACGCCGCCGCTGAAGCTCGGCGTCGTGGCGTAGAAGGACGCGAGGACGCCGAAAGTGCGGCCATCGAAGATGCTCACCTGCGGCCCACCGCCGCGGCCCGCGGAAGCAATGATGTCGGCGCGGCCGTCGCCATTCACGTCGCCGGCGGCCACGCGCACGCCCCCCGTGAAGCTCGGCACCGTGGCATAGAACGAAGTGAGGATCGTATTGGTCCTGCCATCGAAGACGGATACTTGCGGCCCGCCCCCGGCATCGGCGCCGCAGATGATATCGGCGAAACCGTCGCCGTTGACGTCGCCCGCCGCCACGAAGACGCCGCCCGTGAAGCTCGGCGACGTGGCGAAAAAGCTGCGGATCGGCTGAAAGGTGGCGCCGTCGAAGACGGTGACTTGCGGGCCGCCGCCGGGGCCGGCGCCGCAAATGACGTCGGCGATGCCGTCGCCGGTCACGAGCTTCTGTACGACGCCCCGCCGGACGACGGGCAGAAGGTGCTGGCCCGGCTGATCGGCCCTGGTCTCGTCGTGGCCGGTGACGGCCGACGGCGCGGCGCTCAAGACTTCGCGGCCC
>JBBSES010000359.1:0-5312 GCA_038239465.1 Gemmatales bacterium | reverse complement strand
GTCACCTTCTACGACGGCGCCACGGCCCTCGGCAGCGGCACGCTCAACGGCGTCTTCGGCAGCGACCAGGCGACCTTCACCACGTCAAGCCTGGCGCTGGGCGGCCATACGATCACGGCCGTCTACGGCGGCGATGCTTATTTCACGACCAGCACCTCGTCGGCGCTGACGCAAACGATCAACCAGGCCGGCACGACGACGGCCATCGTCTCCTCCGTCAACCCCTCCTTGCTCGGCCAGACCGTCACGTTCACCGCGACGGTGAGCGCGGCCAGCCCCGCCACCGGCACGCTGACCGGGACCGTCACCTTCAAGGACGGCTCGACCACCCTGGGCACCGGCACGCTGTCCGGCGGCAGCGCGTCGTTCGGCACCAGCGCGTTGGCCCTGGGCACTCACTCGATCACGGCGGTCTACGGCGGCAGCGCCACCTTTATGACCAGCACCTCGGCGGCGCTGACGCAAGCGGTCAACTCGCTGCCGACCGTGCAGTTCCAGACGGCCAGTTCCTTCGTCAACGAAGCGAACGGCACGGCGACGATCACCGTCACGCTCAACGCCGACTACAACCAAGCCGTGTCGGTGCAATACCAGACCGTCGCCGGCGGCACGGCCACGGTGGGGGCGGACTACACGGCCACCAGCGGCACCTTGAACTTCGCCGCCCATCAGACGAGCAAGACCTTCACCGTGGCCATCGTCGCCGATCAGGTCAGCGGCGAGATCGACGAAACCATCAACCTCACCCTGACCGGCCCGACCGGCGCCACCCTCGGGCCGATCGCCGCCGCCACGTTGACCATCCAGCAGACCATCGTGCCGCCGCTGTTCGCGCCCACGGATAACGGCGGCGAACTGATCGCCACCGCGGCTGGCGTCTCGGGCGGCTTGCCTGGCGAGTTCTCGGAAGCCGGCGTCCGCTACGCCGACGGCGTCGTCTCCGTGGCGGCGACCGACCTCGGCTCCGGCGGCTTCGGCGTCCCCTGGGGCCAAACCCGTTACTGGACCAACGGCCCCGGCTACGCCGACCAGGCCGGCCGCAACGGCGCCGGAGTCGTGGACGTGCAGCTGCCGCACCTCGTCCCGCAGGGCAGCACCAAAGTGTTAGTCCTCATCAGCAACGGCACGACGGCGCGTTACTTCGACCAGATCGGCGCCACCAACAACTACCAGGAACGCTTCTTCGGCCTGGACAAGTTGGTCTACAATCCCGGTAGCCAGGAATACGTCCTCACCGACACCAGCGGCAATCAGACGCGCTTCGACGATTTCACCGTCGCCCTCGACTTGCGCCGCGGCTGGTTCAAGGGGTTCGCCGACCCTTACGGCAACACCACCAACGTCACGGCCTGGACGACCGACGGCAAGGTGGCCGAGGTGCAGCGGAGCGACGGCACCACCACCGAATCGTTCCTCTATCAATACCTTGCCGCCGGCGCCAACGCCGGTCTGCTGGCCAGCGTCACGCTGCGGCGCAAGATCGGCGGCGGCGCCTACGCCACGGTGCGCCAGGTCAATTACGCCTATTACGACGGCACCACGACCTTTGGCAGTCTCGGCGACTTGCAGACGGCCGTCATCGTCGATGCCAACAACGCGACGCTCGATACCTGGTACTACCGCTACTACAAGGCCGGCGACGCCAACGGCTATGCCCACGGTTTGAAGTACGTCTTCAGCCCGCGCTCCTTCGCCCGCGTGGCCAACCCGCTGACCGCCGCCGATAGCGCGGTGGCGCCTTATGCCGACCGCTATTTCGAGTACGACGGCAACCGCCGGGTGACGCGCGCCGACGTGCAAGGGGCCGGCAGTTCCCTCGACGGCGGCAACGGCCTGGGGACGTATGCCTACAGCTACGCCGTCAGCGGCAACGCCGTTGGCTTCAACAGCTGGCAGACCAAGACCACCGAGACGCTGCCCGACGGCAACCACAATATCGTCTATACCAACGCCTACGGCGAGGTCACGCTGTCCGCGTTCCACGAGGACGCCCCAGGCGGCAGCAACAACTTCTGGCTCGCCTTCCACCAGTTCGACGGTCAGGGGCGCGACATCCTCGACGCGGCGCCGTCGGCCGTCACCGGCTATACCGAGAGCTCGCCCGACCTGCTCAACAAGAGCAACGGCAACTACCAATTCCTGAGCGACAATACCGGCCTCATTAGCGTCCGCGACTATTGGACCGGCGCCACCTCGGCGGGCGAGACGACGGTCGGCAACGTCAACGGCTATCTGCAAGACACCCAGCTGCGCCAGGGCGAGTTGGGCACCAACGTATTGCAACATACCTGGCAGTATTTCGCGCATACGGCCAACGGCGTCACGGTCGATCCAGTCGCCAACGATTCGGCGTACCGCAATACCGACGGCACCGGCGCCGAGACCACGACGTATGCCTACGGCTGGTTCACGGGTAAGGTGCAGGCGCAGTCGGTGGCCGTCAGCGCGCCGTTCGTACCGACGGCGCAGAACGGGCCGAACACGGCCGACGTTAGCACGGCGTTCGCGGACACGTATGGGCGCACCATTTGGACCCGTGACGCCGATAATTTCCTGACCTACACCGCCTACGACAACGCCACCGGCGCCGTCGTCAAGAGCATCGCCGACGTGGACACGACCAAAACCGGCGACTTCGCCAATTTGCCATCGGGCTGGACCACGCCGGCGGGTGGCGGACTCCACCTGATCGACCTGGCCACCGTGGACAACCTGGGCCGGGCGACCAAGACCGTGAGCCCGAACCTTAACGTCACCTATACGACCTATAACGATCCCAATCACGAAGTGCGCGTCTACGCCGGTTGGAACGCGACGACCAAGACGCCGACGGGACCGACGCAGGTGATCCGCGAGGACCGGGGCAACAGTTATACCGAGACGCTGGCCATGTCGGCGGCGCCGGCCTTGGACGGCAACAATCTGCCGACCGGGACCGAGGCGGTGAGCGGCTTGCAGACGCTATCGCGTACTTACGTCAGCGCCGGCGGCCAAGCGGTATATGCCGACGCCTATTTCAACTTGGCCGGCTTGACCTATTCGACCGCCATCGGCATCGGCGTTTTGAACACCAACTTCTATCGAAGCACCGACGATTACGACAAACGCGGCCGCTTATCGAGGATCGCCGACCCGACGGGAACAGTAACGCGGAAGCTCTTCGACGGCTTGAGCCGCGACGTCGGCGCCTGGGTCGGCACCAGCGATAGCAATTGGTCGCCGACCAATCCCGGCAACACGGTGCAGGTGTCGGCCAACCTCTACGACGGCGGCAACGTCGGTGACGGCAATCTCACGCAAACGACCGATATGCCCGGCGGAACGGCGGCGCCGCGCGTCAATCAATTCTACTTCGACTGGCGCGACCGCCCGGTAGCCGAGAAGGACGGCGTGGTGCAGGCCGGCGAGGATACCGCCACCAACCGGCCGATCTTCTATACGCAGTTCGACAATTTGGACGAGGCGGTATCCCGAGAGCGGTACGACGGCGATACCGTAAACGTATCGACCGTCAACGGCGTGCCGAAGCGGCCGTCGGCCACGCTCCTGCGGACGCGCACGGTGAACGCCTTCGACAATCAGGGGCGCGACTACGCGACGACGACGTATGTCGTCGATCAAAGCAACGGCGGCTTCGCCTCCAACGGCGAGACGGACAAGGTGTGGTTCGACCACCGTGGCGACGCCATCAAGACGCTCTCGGCGGGCGGCGCCGTGGGCAAGGCGACCTTCGATGGCGTCGGCCGCGTGGACAAGACGTTCTTCACCGATGGCAACGGCGATACCGGCTGGGCCGACGCCGGCAACGTCGGCGGCGATATCGTCCTCAGCGAGGCGAAGAATACTTACGACGGCGATAGCAATGTTATCTTGGTCACCAGCGCCGAACGCTATCACGACGCCTCGACCACCGGCGATATATTGGGCGGCGGCGTCTCGCGCATCAGTTATGTCGGCATGTACTACGACGCCGCCGACCGGCTTGCCGCCAGCGAAGACGTGGGCGATAACGGCGGCGCCGTTTGGACGCGGCCGACGACGCCGGACGCCGCTTCGGATACCAAGCTCGTTAGCAGCGTGGGATACGATCTGGCGGGCTGGGCGCAGGACACCATCGACCCGCGCGGCCTGCACGACCAGGCATTTCACGATGCGTTAGGCCGCGTGACGCAAACCGTCGAGGGCTACACCGGCGCCGGCCCCAGCACCAACAGCGACCGGACCACCGATTATAGTTACAACGGCGTCGATGCCGTGGTGGAAGTGAAGGTAACGCTGCCGGCCGGCATTCAGCAGACGCAATACGTGCAGGGCATCGCCGCGGGCAGCGATATCACGGTGAATAACGTCACCGGGTCGTTATACTATCCCAACAAGGCCACCGGCGCCGCCGACGCGACCGAGAAGGAGACGTATACATACAACGCCCTTGGCCAAATCAAGACGAGTGCCGACCGCAACGGCACGACGCATACTTATCTTTATGACGTTCTGGGCCGACAGATCTCCGATGCTATCACGACATTGGGCGCCGGCGTCGATGGCGCCATCCGCCGCGTGGAGACGGCCTACGACGCCGAAGGGAACGCTTACCTCTTCACCAGCTTTGACGCGGCGACGGGCGGCACCATCGTCAATCAGGTGCAGCGCCAGTTCAACGGCCTGGGACAACTGACGACCGAATGGCAATCGCATACCGGCGCCGTCAACACGTTGACGACGCCGAAGGTGGTATACACCTATGCCCAAGTCGGCGCCGGCAACGTCAGTCGCTTGGCCAGTATCACGTATCCGAATGGCCGCGTCATCACGTACAACTACGCCACTGGCCTCGACGCCAACATCACGCGCTTGACTTCCATCAGCGATAGTTCCGGCGTGTTGGAGAGTTACACGTATCTCGGCGACGGCACGGTCGTTCGCCGCGCGCATCCGTTGACGAACATCGACCTGACGTATATCAAGCGGGCCGGCGAAGCTAACGGCGACGGCGGCGATCAATACACGGGATTGGATCGCTTCTTCCGCGTCGTCGGCCAGCGCTACGTCAACGCCACGACGGGCACGGCCACGGACTATTTGCAATACGGCCGGGACCGCGACGGCAACGCCTTGTATAGAGACAATTTGCTCAACGCCGCTTTCGGCGAGTTGTACCATGCCAACGGGGCGAGCAATGGCTACGACGCCTTAAACCAACTGACGGCCTTCTTCCGCGGCACGCTCAACGGCACCAAGGACACCATCGCCGCTCCGACGCGCTCGCAGAATTGGAGCATGGACGGCGCCGGCAATTTCAGCGGCGTCACCAG
>JBBSES010000358.1:0-5314 GCA_038239465.1 Gemmatales bacterium | reverse complement strand
CGGAGTCGCCGCGCCGTCGCCTCCAGGTTGGCGCCGGCCGCGAGTACGCGAACGTCGAGGCGCTCGCATCGGAAGTCTAAGTTCAAGTTGCCGGCGAGGTCGCGGACGAAGGCTTCATCCTCGTCGCTTTCGGCGCCTCGCAGCTGATGATTCAAATGGGCGACGACGAGTTTTCCTTGAAGACAAGGCATCTCGGCCAGTACCCGTAGCAGGGCAACGCTGTCGGCGCCGCCGGAGACGGCGACGACGATCCCCGATGGATGGGAACCGAGGGCAGTACGCAGCCGCCGCGCCACCTGTCGCAGCGGGCCGCCGGCTTTCGCCCGTGACCTCTCCCGACGCCGTGATACAATCGCCGACGAGAGGGCGTCCGGCGACCCGGCATCATCAGGTGGCGCGCGATGGAAAAGCTGTGGCAGTGGCTCGTCTGGTTCCTGCTGCACTGGATCACCCGCTACGTGGCTTCCTGGCTGCTCGCGCTCGGCCTGGGCGCCTTTGTCCTCTACTGGGGTTGGCACGCCTTCGACGACGGCAACCGCAACGACGGCAACAGCGGCCATGCCACCATCGACTTCGGCGGCCAATGGCTCATGGGCGCCATGCTCCTGCGCGGTCATGGCCAAGATCTCTACATCCGCGGCTACCAGCGCCAGGTACTCGTTGACGCCTATCCCTACGACGATGAAACGCCCGACAAAAATCGCCCCGACGACGAAAAAGGCAGGCGCGACGCCGGCTCGCTGATGACCTGGTTCATGGGTCAGGACGACGACGAGGGCGACCGCGTCACCGGTTCGCTGCTGACGCCATTGGCCGCGTCCGATCCGTTCGGCGGGGCGGCCTTGCTTATCGCCGGCCACGAAGAATGGACGCCGAAGAACCTCGAACGCGCCGGCAAGGCGCACATCGGCGGTCCCCTGTACCCGCCGATCAACGCCTTTTTCTACGCGCCGCTGGGCCTGCTCGATCCGCGCACGGGGTATCGCGTCAATCAGCTGCTCTGTCTCGGCTACGCCGCCATCGCCGGTCTGGGCGTGTCGTATATGAGCCGCGGCCGCTTCTGGTGGCCGTTGGCGACCGCGCTCATCATCGTCTACCCCGGCTTCAAGGGGGCCCTGCATCTCGGCCAGAATCCGCCGCTAACGCTCCTTCTGCTTATCTGGGGCTGGGCCTTGGTGGTACGCGATCGGCCTATCTTGGGCGGCATTTTGTGGGGCTTCCTCGCCTTCAAGCCGGTCTGGGCGCTCGCCTTCTTTTTAGTGCCGTTTTTGACCATGCGCTGGCGCATGGCCCTCGCCATGGCCTCGACCGGCATCGGCCTGGCCGCCGCCACCCTGCCGTTCGTGGGACTGCATTCCTGGCGGCAGTGGCTTGCCGTGGGCAAGGACGCATCCGAACTCTACAAGACCGACACGAACTGGGTCTTCCTCAGCCGCGACGTGTTCGGCATCCCGCGCCGTCTCATGGGCGACTTCGTCAATCCCGGCGGCAATCACGACCCGACCGGCGCCACCGAATGCGGCTATGGCCTGCTCCTCGCCATCGTCGTCGCTACCGCCCTGCTCGCCACCATTCGCCTCGGCCAGGCACGGAGGGCGACCACCGGCCCCATCGCCGCGTTCGTGCTCCTCGGCGCCTGGCTCAGCTGCTTCCACTTCATGTACTACGATATCCTGCTCACCGCCCTGCCGCTGTTCGTATTGTTCGCCGAGCCGCGGCGCTATCTCGATCCGCTGTTCGTCGCCATCGTGCCGCTGCGAACGGGAGAGCGCCTGGGCGACGACTTCGCCCGCTACTACCGCGCGGGACCGGCCTACGATCATCCGCCGTCGGTGCCGTTGCTCCAGGCCGACTATCCGCATATCTGGGTCGTCAATCGCATGGTGCCCAACGTTCTCGCGCTCTTTCTGTTGATCGAACACGCGCTGCCGCACTTCACGTTTCACTTCAGCGCGTCGGGCACCTTGATCGGCACCGTAATGGAAGGGCGGATATTCACGACGGCGCTGTGGCATCACGGGCAGCCCTGGGATACGTTCCTGGCGATATATCTCTGGCTGTACTGCGGCCTGCTGTGGATTTTGACGCCGCGGCGGCAAAAGCGCCGCATCTTGCCGGGCAGTCCCGACGCCGACGTGCTGCTGGCCTCAGACGACCCGGCCGCGCAGACGATCGAGCTGGAGACCCATGTCCGGGGCGGCCATCAGAACCTCACCGACCAGTACCGCCCGGACGCCAGCCGCCTCCAACCGTAGTACGTCTTCCCGAGTGCGAATGCCGCTTTCGCTGACCAGGCAACAGTCGGCCGGCACGCGCGGTAGCAAGTCGAGCGTATGCTCCAGCCGCGTCGTGAACGTCCTCAAGTCCCGGTTATTGATGCCGACGAGCTGGGCACCCACGTCGAGGACGCGCTCCAGCTGCTCGGCGTCATGGATTTCCACCAGCGTTTGCAGGCCGATTTCCTGAGCCGCCTCGAAGAGCGCGGCGAGCGCATCGCCGGGCAACGCTTCGGCGATAAGCAGCGCCGCGTCGGCTCCGGCGAGGCGCGCTTCCAGCAGTTGATAGCGATCGACGATGAAATCCTTGCGCAACAGCGGCACGTTCACCGCCGCGCGGATGCGCGTCAAGTAATGTAAATGGCCCTGAAAGTACGTCTCGTCCGTCAGGACGCTGACGCAGGCGGCGCCGTGCTTCTCATAAACCGCGGCGATGGCGACCGGATCGAAGTCCGCGCGAATGATGCCGGCGGAGGGGGACGCCTTCTTCACCTCAGCGATCACCTGGATATCGCCGGGTTGGTCGAGGGCGGCGCGGAAGTCGCGCGGCGGCGGGGCGTCGGCGAGACGGCGTTCCAGTTCGCGGTCGGCGACGGCGGCGCGGGCGGCCGCGATCTCCTGACGCTTGGTGGCGAGAATCTTATCGAGGATATTGTTCATGGAGGTTTGATGCACCATTTACGTTTCGCGTCCCCCGCGCTCCCCTTCGGGTCGCGGCAAAACTATGATATTAGCTGATGTCAGCAACCCCCTAAATTTAAGGTGTAGCCTTGTCGGAAACCGTCAGGTGGCTGGTGTCCTTGCCGGAAGCCGTTCAATGGCTGCTGGCCGCGTTGCCGTTGGCAGGTGTCGCCACCGTCCTCGTCCTTCTCCTGCGGCGTTGGCCTGTCTCTTTGCTGCCGCCGCGGCGCCAGCGGGCGGTGCCGTGGAATGGCTATTCGATCGTCGCGGTGGCGATCCTTTACGAGTTGGTGCCGCCATTCGCCGCCGGGCTGTTGGCGGACTCGGGTCTGTTGACGTGGTGCTACGGCCCGGAATTCCTGACGGCTTTGCGCGACCGCGTGGGCGGCGAAGCGACGCTCGTCGCGAAGGCCCGTTTCGGGGCCTGGGCGATGGCCCTGGCGCTGCCGTTCACCGTGGCGGCCATCGTCGGCTTTCTGCATCTCAAGAACGATGCCCGGCCCTATCAAATGGGGCTAACGCGGCATCGGCTCGGCCGCAATCTTCTCCTGGGTTTCCTGGCCTGGCTGGTCGTCATGCCGTTCGTGCTGGCGTTCAATGGTCTGGTCGATTACGTCTACAAAGTGTGGCTCAACGGCCCGTCGCAGCCGCACATGCTGGAGATTCTGGCCCGTAGCAACCCCTGGGCCATCGACTGGTTCGCCATATTCTTCACCGCCGTCGTTGCGGCGCCGGTCGCGGAAGAGTTGCTCTTTCGCGGCGTCATCCTGCCCTGGGCGGCGGAACGCGCCGAACACGGCGACTTTCTCATGTTTTGGTCCGGCATGATCGCCTTCTTCTTTCGCATCGAGGACATTCGGGCGGCCGTCGAGGGACGCGACTGGAGCGCGCTCGCGCTGGAATTGCAACCCGTCGGTTTCGTCGCGCTGATGACCGTCGGCTATCTCGCCCTGCGCGCGCGGACCCAGACGCCGGGCGCCGGGGCGATCTACGCGACCGCTCTCTTGTTCGGCTGCATCCATGCCAACGTCTGGCCCACGCCGATTGCCCTGTTCATTCTGGCCGTCGCCCTGGGCTGGCTGGCGTTGCGCACGCAAAGCCTGACGGCGCCGATCTTCTTGCACGCCCTGTTCAACGCGACAGCCTGTTTCGGATTGATGTTCGGTCAAAATGAGCCGGCGAAAGGCAACGACGACACGGCGGCCGCGCGGAGGCCATCGGTTGTCTCGACGCTCACGCCGGTCCCCGGTTCCCAGTTGCCGCGACGCAGATAGGCGAGCGCGATCGATCCCAGCCGGGGCGATAGAACGGCGGAAGTGACGGCGCCCATTTCGACGCCTTCGCGCAGCACGCGCGCCTTGGCGGCAACGATCGCACCGCCTTCGATCTTTAAGCCGAGCAAGGTACGGTTAACGTGGCCGCGGTCGCGCGCCATGACGATCGGCTCTTGCCCCAGGTAGCACCCCTTGGTGTAGCAGATGGCCCGCGCCGTGCGGCCGACCTCGACGACGAAGCGCTCTTCGTCGAAATCGACGCCGTCGCGCGGCGTGCCGGCCTCGACGCGCAATATCTCGAAAGTGGCCTCGCTCGCCGGGGTCGCTCCAGAGTTAGCGAGCCGGCCCTGCCATTCCGCTTTTTGGCCGACGGGGACGAGTAAATCGTAGCCCGGAATCCCGAGCGGATCGTGGCGCCGCGTTTGAATCGAAGCGACGTTCTGAACACCCGGTTCCGCCAAATCCTCCAAAGGCGCGGCCAACGCCGCTTCGACCACGGCGCGCGCCCCAGGTCCGGTGACATGCAGTTGCGCATACTCGGCCGTGCGGTCGGTCAACGCCAGGCGTTCGCTGATGAGGTGCCGGTCGAGGTGTGTGAAGACGCGCGCGGCGCTCTCGGCCGGCAGATCGAGCCAGAATTCCTCGGCGCCGACGCGGTAGATGACGGCCGAGCCGATCACCTTCGCCTTGACGGTCGTGAAGAACGCCTCGCGGCCGGCGCCGATCGGCAGGCCAACGATGTCATTGGTACTCAGGTTGTGGAGGAAGCGCGCCGCCTCGGGGCCGGTAACATCGATCTTTCCATTGTTGGAGATGTCGAAGAGCGCGGCCTGTTCGCGGGCCTGGCGGTATTCGTCGGGTGGCACGGCAGGTCTCCTTGAGCGGCGAGCGCCGGGGCGTGAGCGCCTACGTGTGAGCAGGTATCAAGTGGGCGCTTACGCCCCGACGCTCGCCTCTTGCCAACTGGGCGGATATCCTGTCATTTCGTATTTGCCCCGAAGGGGTTGGATCCCACAGCCCAGGGTTGCCGCGCGGCGGCTACCCGGGGTCACGGCGACTCCCACCCACCTACCCCGAAGGGGT
>JBBSES010000357.1:0-5329 GCA_038239465.1 Gemmatales bacterium | reverse complement strand
CTCGGGGCGCTGACGCGACCCCGCTCGCCGGGTCGCATTTTTATTTGCCGTCGGCACTCACATCATAACAAAACAACAAATCCTGATCGCGCAGATACAAGTGCCCATTGGCCACGACCGGATGCGTCCAGATTTTCCCCTGCTTGCGCGGCGTCTTCGTCTGCCGTGGGATAGTGAAACGGCCATTTTCCTTGAATGCCTTGGCCATCGGCTCGGCCAGAACGACCGTGCCATCCTTTTGGCCGTAAAGGATCAATTGCCCGTTGATGCTGGTCAGCGAGCCGGCGTCGAGGATCTTTTCGTCTTCGTAGACGACGGTGCCGTCCTTGAACTTCTGGCAGACCCACTTGGTGCGGGCGTTGCCGTTACCGGAGCAGCCGTAGATGCAGTCGCCCAGCAGCACGACGCCGCCGTGATGGTTCTGCATGTTCTTGTTGGCGTAGACCTTGTCCATCTTGGTGCCCTGGTCGGCGGGGGACAGCTTGAGCAGGTCGCAGCCGGCGCCGTAGTCGGCGGTGGCGTAGACGTGGCTGTCGGCGAAGAGGGGCGTCGGGATGACGGCCGTGCGATAGCCGTTCTGCGCGTAGTACCACAGCTGCTTGCCGTCGGCCGCGTTGACGCCGACGATACCCTTGCCCGTCAGCTGAACGTATTGCTTGACCTTGCCGACCTCGGCGACGATGACGGACGAATAGGCCGCTTCGTCCGTGGTGTCGGCGCTGCGCCAGAGGACGTTGCCGGTCTTCTTGTCGAGCGCCGCCAGCGTGCCCTGCTTGCCGCCGGGGGAGCAAATGAGCTTGTCGCCGTCGATGAGGACCGATTCGGAGTAGCCCCAGCCGGACATGACCTTGCCGCCGAGGTCCTTGTCCATGCTCTTGCGCCAGACGACATCGCCCTTGTCGGCCTTGACGCAGACGATGGCGCCCTGCCCGCCCAGGCCATAGACGTAGTCGCCATCGACGGTCGGCGTGCCGCGCGGCCCGTCGCCGTAGCCGTTGGTGAAGAGCTTGCCGACTTCGGCGACCCATATTTCGTCGCCCGTTTTCGCGTTGAGGGCGAAGACGATCTCGTTGCCGTCGCGGGTGCCCATCAGGTACAGGCGGTCGCCGACGATGGCGGGGCAGGAGTAGCCGATGCCGGCCTTTTCGTAGGTCCACAGCAGTTTCGGGCCGCCCTTGGGCCAGGCTTTCAAGAAGCTGGCTTCTTTCGAGACGTTGGTGCGATCCGGGCCTTGCCACTGCGGCCAGTCGGCGGCGCCGACGACTCCGGCGATGCAGGTCCACACTGCCAGGAGTGAAAGTAAGCGCGTTTTCATCCAATACCTCGGTGATAGTCAAGGGAAGGAAACGGCCGGCGGAGAGTACCGGATGAAGGTCGGTTCGCCACTTCCAATCTATCCGGGCCAAATGCTTCTTTCTAGGTACATATAAACCCCGATTAGGCGAAAGGGTCTCGCGCGGCCGCTTGCTGGAAAGAGCGCAGCAAGGTAAGGTTACGATGGATGCCGTGTCGTCCGGTTCTCCGACCGCCTCTCCCGGAGAAATTCATGAACCCCGCCGCCAGCCCCGCCAATGACCTGCCCAGCCAAACTACGGTCCTGGTGGTCGATGATTCGCCCACCGACCGCCGCTGGGCCGGCACCGTGACGGAGCGCGCCACCGGCTGGAAGGCGGTCTACGCCAGCAATGGGGACGAAGCCCTGGCGGCCATCGAGCGCGAGCATCCCGCGATGGTGCTCACCGATTTGATGATGCCCGGCATGGACGGCCTGGAACTCATCGAAACCATCCGCAGCCGCTATCCGCTCGTGCCGATCGTGCTGTTGACCGACAAGGGGAATGAGGAATTGGCCCTCAAGGCCCTGAAGCGTGGGGCGGCGAGCTATGTCCCCAAGCGTTGCCTCGATACCGACCTGGCCGAGACGCTGGAACAAGTGTTGGCCGCCGCCCAATCCGACCGGCAGCAACAGCGCCTCCTCGATTGCATGACGAAGCTCGAAGCGCGGTTCGTGCTGGAAAATGACCGCACGTTGATACCGCCGCTCATCGCTTACTTTCAGTATCAGATGGCGCGCTTCCACTTGTGCGATCAGACGGGCCGTGTCCGCGTCGGCGTCGCCCTGGAAGAAGCATTGTTGAACGCCCTGTTCCACGGCAACCTGGAAGTCAGTTCCGAACTACGACAGAGTAGCGAGGAAGCCTACCATCGCCTCGCCGACGAGCGCCGCCGGTTGGCCCCGTTCCGCGAGCGGCGGATTCATCTGGAAACCTGCCTGTCGCGCGAGGCCGCGCTGTTCGTCGTCCGCGATGAAGGGCCGGGCTTCAACCCGGCCAACTTGCCCGACCCGACGGATCCGCAGAACCTCGAACGGACCAGCGGCCGTGGCTTGTTGCTCATCCAGACGTTCATGGACGAGGTGTCCTACAACGCTACCGGCAACGAACTGCGCATGGTCAAGCGCCGCGAGAGCGCCCGTGGCCGGCCGGCCTGACATCCCCTCCCCGCAAATTCTTGCAATCGCCGAAGAAGACTCTTATAGTGCTTTCGTGATCGGCCGGACCCGGAGCACCGGCCGACGCCCCCTCTTCGTTGGGGCAGCAACGGCGTTCGGCCCCGGGCCGCGCGCCTTTCATCCGCGACTCGCGCGAGCATCATCGCGTCCACGGTCCCGCTTCTTTCCACTGAAAGCAAGCGGGGCGCCTTCGCGCCGAGACGGACCTCGAGGACCGATTCATGAGCCAATTCACGCTGCGCCGCATCGACTGTGCCGACGCCGACGCCCCGAATCAATTGGCCGCCCTGCGCACGCGCATCAGTTCGCTCGGCGACGTGGTTTCGCCGCGCGGCCGCGCCTTGACCGAGAAGGTCTTCGGCGCCCCACTGGCGCCGCACGAGGTCGTCGAGCGCATCATCGCCGACGTGCGCGAACGCAAGCTGGCGGCGCTCCTGCACTACACGGAACAGTTCGATAAGGTAAAGCTCGAAGCGGCGACCCTTCGCGTCAATCCGCTGGAACTCGCCGAGGCGCACGCGGCCGCCGATCCGGCCTTCCTGGCCGCCGTGCGCCGGGTGCGGCAAAACATCCTGCACTTCCAGCTGGGTTTGCTTCACAGCGACGCCACGCTGAGCGTGACCGGCAGCCACGAATTGCAGCTGCGGTATCGGCCCTTGCGCCGCGTCGGCATCTGCGTGCCCGGCGGCGCGGCCGCCTACCCATCCACATTGCTCATGACCGTCTGCCCCGCGCAGGCGGCCGGCGTGCGGCAGCTGGCGGTCGTCATGCCGCCGACACCGACGGGCGCCGGCAATAAGGACATGCTCGCCGTCTGCCATGAGTTAGGCGTCGGCGAGGTCTATCGCGTCGGCGGCGCTCAAGCCGTGGCGGCCTTGGCCTATGGCGTCGAGGGGATTCAGCCCGTCGATATGATCGTCGGCCCCGGCAACATCTTCGTGACGCTCGCCAAGAAAGCGGTCTATGGACAGGTGGCCATCGACTGCCTGGCCGGTCCCAGCGAAGTCGTCGTCATCGCCGACGATTCCGCGTCGCCCGCGTTCGTCGCCTCGGAACTGATCGCCCAGGCCGAGCATTCGCCCGGCGTCAGCATCCTCATCACCTGGTACGAGCCGTTGTTGGACGAGGTTCGGCGAGCGCTCGACCAGCAACTGGAGGAACTGAGCCGAGCCGATCTGGCGCGCGCCAGCCTGGAGCAATTCGGCGCCCTGGTGCTGGCGCGCGACGCCCGCGAAGCGGTGGCGCTCGCCAATCAGTTCGCCCCGGAACATCTGCACATCGCCACGCGCAATCCGCAGGGGTTGGCGGATCGCATCCCCAATGCCGGCGCCATTTTCCTCGGCCATTACTCGCCCGTGGCCGTGGGCGATTACGCGGCCGGGCCATCGCACGTCTTGCCGACCGGCGGCACGGCGCGTTTCGCCAGCGGCCTGACGGCCAACGACTTCATGCGTCGGTCGAGCGTCATTCGCTTCACGCGCGGTGGCCTGGAAAATATGGCCGACGACGTGCGCCTGCTCGCCGCCAAGGAAGGCTTGACGGGCCACGCCGCCAGCGTGACGGTGCGCCTGACGACGCCGCCGACCGGGACCGCCGAGCCGTGGGTGCGCGCCGAGGCCGCGCCGCGCAATGAGGGTCACAAGCTGAAGGCCGACCGGCGATGAAGCATCATTTACGTCCGAGCGTCCGCGCCATGGCCGGCTACGTCCCCGGCGAGCAGCCGCGCGACGGCGCCTTCGTCAAGCTGAACACCAACGAAAATCCCTACGCGCCGTCGCCGCGCGTCATCGATGCCCTGCGCGCCGCGTTGACGGCCGAACGGCTGCGCAAATATCCCGACCCGATGGGCAACGCCTTTCGCCAGGCCGCCAGCCGGGTTTTAAAAGTGGACCCCGACGGCATCCTCATCGGCAACGGCTCCGACGACATACTCACGATCCTGACGCGCACCTTCGTGCCCGAAGGTGGGATCATCGCCGCGCCGACGCCGAGTTATATTCTCTATCGCTCGCTCGCCGAGATTCAGGGGGCCCATTTCCGAGAAGTCCCGTACCGCCACGACTGGCAGCTGCCTAGTCCCTGGCCCGTGCGTGGCGCTCATCTGACATTCCTCGCCAACCCCAATTCCCCGTCCGGCACGGCGGTCATTGGGGAAAACCTCGAACGCTGGATCGACGAGGTCGCCAGCCCCGTCGTCCTCGATGAAGCGTATGTCGATTTCGCCGACACGCATGGCTTAGCGCTCATTCGCGGCCGCAAGGTCGTCGTCACGCGCTCTCTGAGCAAATCCTACTCTCTGGCCGGCATTCGCTTCGGTTTCGCGGTGGCCGAGCCAAGCGTCACGCGCGAACTTATTAAGGTCAAGGACTCGTACAACTGCGACGTCCTAAGCTTGGCGGCGGCGACGGCGGCCATCGAGGACCAGCCGTATCGCTTGGAAACGCGCGGCAAAATCCTGGCGACGCGCGCCCGCCTCACTGGCCGGATGACGGAGTTGGGCTTCGACGTAACGCCCAGCCAGGCCAATTTCGTCTGGTGCCGCCGTATCGACCGTCCGGTCAAGCCGCTCTACGAGGAACTGAAGCGGCGCATGATCCTGGTACGCTACATGCACTACCAAGGGTACGGCGATGGCCTGCGCGTCACCGTCGGCACCGACGACGAGATCGATCAGCTGCTGGCGCAGTTGCGCGCTTTGGTTTGAAAAACTCGTGAAAGCTTTCGCCGCCCCGGGGGGGGGGGGGGGGGGGGGGGGCGGCGCGGGGGCGGCCCCCCCACGCGGGCGGGCGCGCCCGCCGCGCCGCGCTTGTGGTTTTT
>JBBSES010000356.1:0-5369 GCA_038239465.1 Gemmatales bacterium | reverse complement strand
TGCTTCTGTCTGGGACCTATGCTGGATCGCCAGTTCGTTCGGCGCAAGGATATGACGGGAAATCAGCTCGGATCTACCCGAGCCGCTGCCGAACGCTTCTGCGAAGCGTCGCTAACCGAGGATTTTCACTTCTTCACCCCCGGCTTGCCTCCCGCCGTCGCCGGCGCTCCGCCGCCGCAGCGGATCGGCGTCTTGCACAGCAAACACATCACCACCTTGTTCCGCTCCTGGTCTTCCACGAGCATGAACTTGCGGCACTTTCCATTGGGGCATTGCACGGCGAAAACCATGAGAGAGAGTCCAAAGTCCAAAGTCTAAAGTCCCGTGAAACGTGTCTTTCGACTTTGGGCCTTGGACTTTGGTTTACTTCTTATTGGATCGGCAACTGAGCCACCCATTCCGCTTCGCGGGCGAGTTCGCTTTCCGACAGGCCGCTAGCGCGATGGATTTCCGCGCGGGCCATGCGGCCGCTCGTCATGTCGAGCGCCATCACGTCGATCAGGCCATCGCTGCCGACGCCGCAGCGCACTTGCACGGGCGAGAACTTCGGCAAATTCGGCGGCAAGTCCTCGATCCAGCATTCGCCGATGCTGATGCAGGCATCGACTTGGTGAGCCTCGCCTTGCAGCACTTTCACGCGCACGCGCGGCTGATTCTCGATGACCGTGCGATACACGCGGCTGGCGGCGGCGGGCAGCTGCGTGTTCTTGGGAATGAGGATGTCGTTGACCTTCTCCGCGTCTTTCTTGATCTCGATGCCCAGGCTGTGCGAGTTGACGTTGATCTCGACCACGTCTTCGAGGGCCTGGCGAACGTCCGGCTCGAAGGTGAGGCCCTCTTGGCCACGGCGGGCGGCGACGATGCCGCCGTGCAGGGCGGCGCCGCGGGCGACGACTTCGCTGACGGCGAGGGAGTTGTCGGGCACCTTGCCGCTGATGTCGGTGAGCATTTGCCGCGTGGCCGGCATGTGCGTCGAACCGCCGACGAGCAGCACGCGATCGACCTTCTCCCAGCCGAGGCCCGCTTGCCGAAGCACTTGCTGCGTGGTCAAGCGGGTGCGCGTGAGCAGGTCGCGCGTCAGCGCCTCGAATTCGACGCGCGTCAAGTGCGTGGCGAACACCTTGCCGTTGTGCGTGCAGGTGATGGTCGTCGAGGCGAGCTTGCTGAGGGTGCGTTTGGCGCGCTCGGCGGCGGCCTGCATGACGGTTAAGGATTGCGGGTCGGAGCGGGGGTCCTCGCCGTGTTGTTTCTGAAACTGAGCGGCGACGTGATCGACGATACGGTCGTCCCAATCCTTGCCGCCGAGGCGGACGTCTCCCTCGATGGCGAGCGTCTCGAAGCGGCGCTGCGACAGGCGGACGAGGGTCACGTCGAAAGTGCCGCCGCCGAGGTCGTAGACGAGGACGGTGCGCGCCTGCGTGGGCAGCACGTGGTCCGGCGACAACTCGCGGCTGCCCTGCGGCGGTTGAAAGGAGTAGGCGAGGGCGGCGGCGGTAGGCTCGTCGATGATGTCGAGAACGTCGAGGCCGGCGATGCGGCCGGCGTCCTTGGTGGCCTTGCGGCGCGTGTCGTCGAAGTAGGCGGGGACCGTAATGACGGCCTGCCCGATGGGGCCGAGGCGGCGTTCGGCGTCTTGCACGAGTTTGCGGAGGATGATGGCGGACAGGGTCTCGGGGCGGAAGTCGCGGCCGGAAACCATGCGGCCAAACGCCGCTTGCCCCATGCGCCGCTTGATGAGCATGGCGACCTGGTCGGTATGTTCGAGGGCCACGTCGAGCGCCGCCTGACCGACGACGGCGGAACTTGCTTCGCCTTCCAGCAGGACGGCACTGGGGGTGAGCATCTCGCCGTCGTGGTTGGGAAGCGTGACCGGATGGCCGCGATCGTCCAGGGTGGCGATGGCGGAAAACGTGGTGCCCAGGTCGATGCCGACGACTGCCATTGGCGATGGTGGATCCCAGGGTTCGATCGTGATTCGACAATTGTAGCTTGCGGGCGGCGCGGACGGAAGAGGCGCGGGATAAACGGCGCGGGGGCCAGCGCTTCGGGCTAGCGACCGGCGGCGGGGGTGCTAGAATCGGGGGAACACCAACCTCCGCTGGCCGCCATGAAGATTGCCTATTTCAAGCGTTTCCGCATGGAGATCGATCTGGCCCATGCGCCGCTGGCGCGGCCGCTGCCGCCGGGCTTCTCCTGGGTCGCCTGGGACGAGTCGCTGGTGGAGCGGCACGCCGAGGTCAAGCACGCCTGCTTTCAGGACGAGATCGACGCCACGGTCTTCCCGAGTCTGAGCCATCGCAGCGGCTGCGTGCGGCTGATGACCGAAATCCGCCGCAAGGCCGGCTTCCTGCCCGAGGCGACCTGGCTCATCGCCGACGGTCCCTGGCCCTGCGCCACGGTGCAGGGGGTGCGCGAACGCAACCGGGTCGGCTCGATTCAGAACCTAGGCGTGGTGCCGTCGTATCGCGGCCGGGGGTTGGGCGCCGCTCTGTTATTGCAGGCGCTGGCCGGTTTTCGCCGGGCGGGGCTGGACTTCGCCGTGCTCGAAGTCACGGCGCAAAACGAGGCGGCGGTGCGGCTGTATCGGCGCATGGGCTTCCGCTGCCGCAAGACGACGTACAAGGCGGTGGAGACGAACGGCGTCGTGTTCTAACCGGGAGCGAACGATGATGCAATTGATTCCGGCTCGTATCGAAAATGGCCAAGTGGTGCCGATGACCGCGTTGCCCGAAGCGGGCACGGTGCGTAGCGTGTCGATTTTGGTGGAAGTGGAAGAGGTGGCGCGGCCGTCAGCGGACGCGATGCTACCGCGATTGCTGGGACTATTGAAAGCGGACGCGGACGATCCTCGGCAGGCTTATCGGGAATATCTACAAGGTAAGTATCGCTAATGCGCGTACTGGTGGACACGAACGTCATTTTGGATGTCGTCTGCGATCGTCAGCCGTTCGTGGCCGACGCCGTGGCTCTGTGGACGCAATTGGCCTCGGGAGCCGCTACGGGTTGCATCTCCGCCACCACGCTGACGACGATTTTCTATCTCGCGCGCAAGCAGCTTGGCACGGCTGCCGCTCGGCAAGCCGTGTCGGACCTGATGAGTGTCTTCGATATCTGTGGGGTGGATCGAGCCGTACTCCAGGCTGCCTTGAACCGGCCCATGACCGACTTCGAGGACGCGGTCCAGGATGCCGCAGCGGAACTTGGAGGCGTCACGGTGATCGTCACGCGAAACGCCAGTGACTTTACTGGATCGACACTCCGAATCGTGGATCCCGCCACGCTAGCCCAGGAATTGCAGAGAGGCGCGACCGGGATGTCTGGATCGTGATAAGGAAAGGATTTGCCATGTTAAAACTGATTCCCGCACGCATCGAAAATGGCCTTGTGGTGCCGGTCACGCCATTGCCGGACGCGGGTACGATACGCAGTGTGTCGCTGTTGGTGGAGGTCAACTTTCCGACGCCGGGCAAAACATCCATCTTCGACCTCTTTGGCAAGGCGCCGGTGCTGCGCTCGGGTGAGGATATCGACGCCCAAATACGCGAAGAACGGGATTCATGGAACGAGGAACCCAATTGAGGGGCGCGGCCATCGGTTCCGCCGATGACAGTTCGCCTCCTGAATTGATACGATGGTCAAAGTCCGTTGGGCCGCGCAGCCCCGACATACCTTCACCGCCTCGGTTTCGGCCGTGGCCTCTCGAATGCACGGGGGAACCTCCGACGTGTCCCAAGCCATCCATCACCATACTTTCGCCAACGGCATGACCCTGCTCTTCGAGCGCATGGACCACGTGCGCTCGGCGGCCCTTTATTTCCTCGTGCCGGCCGGCTGCATCCACGATCCGCCCGACCGTCTGGGCATCGCGTCGGTGCTGGCCGACATGATTACCCGCGGCGCCGGCAACCGCGATAGCCGGCAATTGACCTTGGCCCTCGACAACCTCGGCCTCGACCGCGACGAGAGCGTCGGCGGTCTGCACACGCGCTTCTGGGGCGGCACCCTGGCGCGCAACCTTCCCGCCGCGCTCGACATTTACGCCGATATCCTGCGCCGGCCGCACTTGCCCGAAGACGAACTGGAAGCGGTCCAGGCGTTGGCGCTTCAGGACTTGCAAGGTCTGGAAGACGAGCCGCGACAAAAGGTGTTGATCGAATTGCGCCGCCGGCATTTCCCGTCGCCGCTCGGCCAGGACCGTCGCGGCACGCCGGAGGGAATCAAGGGACTGACGAGCGAAGCGATTCGCCAGCATTATCGGCGCCTGTTTCGGCCGCGCGGCACCATCCTCTCCGTCGCCGGCAACGTCGAGTGGCAGCCGCTGGTCGATCAAGTCGGCCGTCTGTTCGGCAACTGGAACGGCGGCGAGGAACCGGCCCTGACCTTCGGCCCCGAGTCGGCCCGCCACGAACACCTCGCCAAGGACACGACGCAAACGCAAATCGGCATCGCTTACCCGAGCGTGCCCATCGGTCAGGACGGTTACTACGAGGCGCAAGGGGCCGTGCAAGTCCTCAGCGGCGGCATGAGTTCGCGCCTCTTCACCGAAGTCCGCGAGAAGCGCGGCCTATGCTATTCCGTCTGGGCCAACTACCAGACCTTTAAGGACCGGGCCAGCGTCATCTGTTACGCCGGCACCACCAACGAACGCGCCCAGGAAACCCTGGACGTCACGCTCGGCGAGTTGCGGCGTCTGACCGACGGCATCGAGGACGAGGAGGTCGAGCGCGTCCGCGCCGGCTTGAAGTCGTCGCTCATCATGCAGCAGGAATCGACCAACGCCCGCGCCGGCGCCCTGGCCGGCGACTGGTATTACCTCAATCGCGTGCGGAGTTTCGACGAAATCCAGGCGGCCGTCAACGCCCTGACGCCCGAGGGCATCGTGGCCCACTTGCGTCAGTACCCGGCTCAAGATTTCACCATCGTGACGCTGGGGCCGAATCCGCTCAAACTGAGCACTTAGAGCGCGCAATACGCGAAACGTAAACGGGCGCGGCAAAACGGGGGAGACATAGATATGCCATTCCACACGCAAGTGCTACCCAACGGCCTGCGCGTTCTCGGCGAAACGCTGCCGTCGTCGCGCTCGGTCGCGCTGGGCTTTTTCGTCCGCACCGGGGCGCGCGACGAGACGCCCGAAGTCTCCGGCGTGTCGCACTTCCTGGAGCACATGGTCTTCAAGGGGACGCCGCGGCGCACCGCCCTCGACGTCAACCGCGATTTCGACCGCGTCGGCGCCGACTACAACGCCTTCACCAGCGAGGAGAACACCGTCTTCCACGCGGCCGTGCTTCCCGAGTATTTGCCGCAAGCGGTCGATATCCTCACCGACATCTTGCGGCCCAGCCTGCGCGGCGACGACTTCGACATGG
>JBBSES010000355.1:0-5374 GCA_038239465.1 Gemmatales bacterium | reverse complement strand
CGTCAGCCCCCCGAGTTTCAAACACTCGGGGGGCTGACGCCACCCCGCTCGCCGTTGAAAGGAAATTAATTCGCGGGCGATTCCGCCGCGGCCGTCTCCTCGGCGGGCGCCTTCATCGGGTCTTGCATCTCGCCGGGCACGGTCTGTTCCTCCAGCGAGGCGTGACTCGCCGAGGCGGCGGCGTCGAGCGGCACCTCTTCGTACTCGGCGCTCGCCAGGATCAGGTCGAGGGCCTTGCGCTCGACGATCTCGGCCGCGAGGGCGTCGAGCATGTCTTCCTTTTCGAGGCGGGCGCGGACCCGGCGCGGCGCCTCGTCGTACTGGGCGGCGATGCGTTCGATCTCGTCGTTGATGTCGTCTTCGCCGATCTCGATTTTCTCAACCTCGGCCAGCTTTTGCAGGACGAAGTGTTCCTTCAAGGCCATCGCGGTGTTCTGCAATATGTCCTGCTGAAGCATTCTAGCGCGGCCGACAATCTCGTCTTCGGGGATGCCCGACGAACGCATTTCCATGACCTGCCGATTGAGGGCACTGCGCGCCTGGCGGCGCAGCAGGTCTTGCGGCAAATCCCAGCTGGCGGCGGCGGCAATGTGCTGCATCACCTGTTGCCGGGCCGACTGGCGCTGTTGGTATTCCAGGCGCCGGCCGAGCGTCACGCGAATCAGCTCGCGCAACTGCTCGTGCGAGTGGACGCCCCACTGGTGGGCCAGTTCGTGCGTCACCTCGGGAAGGCGTAGCGTCTTGATGTCCTTGATGTCGAAGGTGGCTTGAAGCGTCGTGCCGCGCAGGGCGCCGTCGCTGACCGCGTCCGACAGAATGACGTCCACGACGCGCGATTCGCCGGCCTTGGCGCCCTTCAACTGCTCGCCGAACTTGTCGGCCACGCCGTCCTTAAAGACAAGGCGAGGCTCGACGCGCAGGCGCACTTCCTTGAGTTCGCGCACCATTTTGCCTTCCGCCGTGGTGGTGACGTCGGCGATGATGGTATCGCCCACCTCCACGGTCGCGGCGGCGCCGCCCGCGCCTTCCGGCTTGGGAATCATCTGGCCGTGCGGTTCCAGGAGGCGGCGCTCCTCGAAGTCCACGTCCGCGTCGGTGAAGTCCTTGACCGGCTTCTTGATCTTCAAACCCTTGTAATCGGGCAGGTCGAATTGCGGCCGGACTTCCACGTCGAACTCGTAGACCATCGGCCCGTCTTTCGGGATGTCGATCTTGCTCGGGTCGATGTTTGGAGCGCTCAGCGGCGCGACGTCGTGGTCTTCCGCCAGTTGCTCCAGGCTTTGCAGGAGCAGTTCCGAGCGGACCTGATCGTCCACGTCCTTCTTGAAGCGGCGCTCGATGATGCGCCGCGGCGCCTTGCCGGGCCGGAAGCCGGCCACCGGGGCGTCGCTGACGAGTTCGCTGAACTTGTCGTTGAGCCGGCGGTCGATGTCGGCGCGATCGACGCTGACCTTGATGTGCTTCTTGCACGGCCCGATGTCGGTAAACTCGACGGTTTGCACGAGTTTGGACGGCTTATCGTCGTTGCCGGCGCCGGCGATGATGGCGTCAGTCACCAGCTGATTTTCTTCGTTCATGGGATGCTCCCCCTAGAAGTCGAGAAAGCCGAGAAGGGGAAATTACCCGGAAAGCACGTGCTTTCCGGGTAATTGCGACCTTCTCGGCCCAGAGGAGCGGGTGATGGGGCTCGAACCCACGACAGCCACGTTGGCAACGTGGCGCTCTACCACTGAGCTACACCCGCCCAAACGAAAAGACTGAGGTGCCGCGGCCACGGGGACACGGCCGGGTCAATCTTCTGGAATTATAAAAGCGGGGCAAGCGAATTCAAGGGCGATTTGTGACGGGAACGCAAGCGCGGCGTGAAGAAAGCGCGAGGTGCCGGTCGCGGAAGCGTCCAATCGATCGAATTTCAGGTTGCCCGTCCGTGAAAGTTCGGCATCCGGGTCGTGAAGATGGCGAGAAAAACGCGGATCGTGCCAGTCGTCCGCGTCGTGTCAACACTCATGCCAAAGCAGCGCGAAAGCGCCGCGAACCGCGTTCCGGCGCCTTGACTGACAGGGGCTTGACGTATAGAGTAGCAATGATGAGGTCTCAGCCAGCGTCTGCGAGTTCATGCTCTCAGTCGCGTCCATGAACCGATGTCAGCCGCCGAGACTCACGCCTGGTTCCTGCAGGGGAAGTGGATCTTCACCGGCGCGGTTTCCTGCTTGGTTTTCGAGCGCGAAGAGGGAACGCGTGGGGACCAGTAACCACCAGGATCGGCCCCTTGTCTCAGAGAAGGATAGGCGGCGATGCTAGTACTGTCCAGAAAAAAAAATGAAAGCATTGTCATCAACAATGACATTACCGTAACCGTTGTCGAAATCCGCGGCGACAAGGTGCGCCTCGGTATCGTGGCTCCCAAGGAAGTGCCGGTACACCGCCAAGAGGTGTTCGACGCCATCCACGGGAAGGCCGCCGGCGAAGCGGCACCCGTGCCAGCCGTCGCCAAATCGGCGGACTCCAGCCGCGTTTGACTGACCGCGAGGAAGATCAATATCGGCCCTCTTCACCTCCTTGCCTCCGGGTAAGGCAGTGTAGAGGGCCGATATTTTTTGCAGGGCATGCCCCAGCTGGCTTGAGGCTTGCGGACATTGGGAATGGAACCTCGTTCCCAGGCCGCGCGCTTTGCCGTCGCCCATGCCCCATGATACATTGGCCTCTCGGACCCCGGACAGGCACCAGCGCCTCTTTTCGCCGAGTGAGCCATGAGCCGCGAGTCATTCACGGTGCGCGTCACCAAGGACCACCTCGGGTTTTGCTCCGGGCATTTCATCAGCTACGAAGGGGACAAGTGCGAGCGCTTGCACGGCCACAATTACCGCGCCGTCGTCGAAGTCGAAGGCGTCCTGGACGACAACTTCTACGTCTTCGACTTCATCGCGCTCAAGCGGCTCACCAAGGAGATCACCGACGAACTCGACCACCACATGCTCTTGCCGACGCGCAATCCGCTGATCGGCGTCGTCGAGGACGGGGCGAGCGTCCAGGTCCGTTATCGAGAGCGCGAATGGCGCTTTCCACGCGGCGACTGCGTGCTGCTGCCGATCGAGAACACGACCGCCGAGTTGCTGGCCCGCTACGTCGCCCATCGTCTGCTGCACGATTTGGAACAACGGCACCGCTTCACGCCGCGGGTGCTGCGCGTCGAGATCGAGGAAAACATCGGTCAATCGGCCACCTATGAATGGCGCGACGCCTGAGCCAATATCCGTGTCCCCCTTTCGCGGAAGAGTGGGGCCTATCGCGCGCTTCCTGGCGGAGAGCTTCCTCTTCGGCATCGCCTATACGCAGGCGCCGCTGTATTTCTCGAATCAAAATCAGTACTTCCTCCACGGTTTGGCGTATGCGGGTTCCGGCGCGCTCGACGTCGACTGGCTGGCCAATACCGCCGACCCGACGCCGCTCTTTAGCACTCTGGTGACGGCCATTGCCTGGTGCGGGCAGGCCTGGCTGTTTTACGCCGTCTATGTCCTGCTGCTCGGCGTCTACTTCCATGCGTTGCTCGACCTGGGGCAACTTGTCGCCGGGCCGAAAGACCCACGCCTGTTTCGCTTCACGCTCGCGGCGCTGCTGGTGCTGAGCCATTCGGCGCTGGCGCGCTACGTTTCGTACCGGATCGTGGGCCAGGATTATCCGTGGTATTTGCAAGCCGGCCTGGCGGGGCAATACGTGCTGGGGCCAGTGCTGCAGCCATCCACGTTCGGCGTCTTCCTGCTCTGGTCGATAGTGGTCTTTTGTCAGGAGCGGCCGTTCCTGGCCGTGTTCCTGGCCGTCCTGGCCGCTACCTGGCACTCGACCTACTTGCTTGCCGCTGGCGTCTTGACATTGACGTATATACTTATGTTTATGAGTTACGGCCAGGCGCGTCGCGCCTTGTTCATGGGTCTCCTGGCTTGCGTCCTAGTGGCGCCGGCGGTCTTATATGCCGTCGTAACCTTCGGGCCGGCGACGTCCGAGACGTTCGCTGAGGCACGGCACATACTGGTCCACCAGCGCATACCGCACCACGCAATCGTGGATCGCTGGTGCGACGGCATCGCCCTCCTGCAAATCGCCTGGATCGCGCTGGCCATTACCCTCATTCGCGGAAGCCGACTCGGTGCCGTACTCGGGTCGCTCTTCCTGGCTGGGATCCTGTTGACGGTGCTGCAGCTGCTGACCGCCAGCGACGCCCTTGCCTTGCTCTTTCCCTGGCGCTTCTCGGTGTTGCTCATCCCGGCGGCGACGGCGGTCGTCTTCAGCAAGGTCATCACCCTTGGCCTGCGCTCCGTCCCTTCGTGGAACCTGGCACGACGCCATTGCCTGGAAGCGGCCGACCTCGTCATCATCGCGGCGGCGCTCCTCGGCGGCGCCTTCATCATGGAGCGTAAGATGGGTTATCGCGGCGGCGGCGAGGAAACGGCGCTCCTCACATTTGTCAAAGACACGGCGAAGCGCGGCGACCTCTACTTCGTCCCGGTCAACCGTCCGAATCCGAATCCGAGCCGCGGATCGATCAGCGCCGACTTCCGGCCGCCCCCGCCGTCGGACCCCAACAGCCGCGTCATCCCCTTCGAATTACAGCGCTTTCGCCTGGCTACCGGCGCGCCGATCTTCGTCGATTCCAAGTCGATTCCCTACAAGGACGTGGAAGTCCTGGAATGGCATCGGCGCGTGGAGACATGCCTGAAGACTTTCGACTTGCTCGAACGCAAGGGATTCGCCGAAGCCCGCGCGGAACTGCGCGAGTGCGGCGCGACGCACCTGGTCGCGCCCGCCGGCATGGAGATTCACGCGCCCGGTTTCCGCGACGTGTACGGCGATCGCTATTACCGCGTGTATCGCTTGACGCCGGACGAAAGGTAAGCGTGGAGTGAATGGAACTCTCGTTCCCAAGCCGGTTTCTCACTCCTTCCGCTTCGGCGCTTTCTTGTACACGATGATATGCTGCCAGGGCAGCGTATCGATCGTCTCCACATAGCTGACGGGGTGCGGCTCCATTTCCTTGGCCACCTGCCGTTTGCTCATCTTGTGGACTTCCTTTATCGGCACCTTTGGGTCTTCGGCGCGGAACTCCACGAACACCAATCGGCCGCCCGGCTTTAATGCCTCCACCATCGCCGTCGTCATCTCCCACGGATGCGAAAATTCGTGATACACATCGACCATGAGGATGAGGTCGATGGCGTTGGCCGGCAACTTTGGATCGCTCTCCGTGCCCTTGACCAGTTCGATATTCGTCACGCCATCGGCCTTCATGCGCTTGCGGATGAGGGCCAGCATTTCGGCTTGGATATCGACCGCGTGGACCTTGCCCTTGGCGCCAACGTGCTCGGCGATTCGGAAGGTG
>JBBSES010000354.1:0-5385 GCA_038239465.1 Gemmatales bacterium | reverse complement strand
GCCGATCGATCCCGATGGCGCGCCCTATACCTGGACCGCCGACGCCACTGGCCGCATCGCCGTGGAGCGCGTCCATCAGCCCGGCGGCAAGGACACCTGGCTCTTCACCCGCGCCACCGTCGATGCCATCGACACCATGTACGAGCGCGAGAAGGCCAACCCGCCCGACCCGCGTTACCTCGTGATCAAGTCGGTGATCCCGCCGGCGCCGGAGAACGTGAGCGAGATTCCGGGCATCAAGGGGCAGGCGCCGCCGACGGTGGCCGCCGAGCAGGCATCGCCGCGCACGCTGCTACGGTCCTTCTTCCGCGTGATGGACGAGGCGGAATTCGACGACGCCAAGCTGCGCGAGGCGCCGCGCTATCTCGACCTGAGCCACCTGCCCACGGACGATTTGAACGTCGTCGGCCCCCGTTTCGCGCACATGCTCGAAGTCGTCTTCCGCAAGATGAAGCCCGTTCCGCTGGCCCTCTCGGACCATTGGAGCGCGCCGCCGCAGGTGTTGACCGGGCCGGACAACCTGCGCGTGGAAGTGCTGCGCGGCGGCGACGGCTGCTGGCGCTTCAGCGGCGAGACGGTCGCCCGTTTGCCCGGCATGTTCAACTCGATCAGCCCCAAGGAAAAGGCGGACAACGAGCGCGTCCACGGCCTGGGCAATCCGCGCGAGACGCTGGCCACCTTCGTCCGCGCCGTCCGCCGCCGCGACGCCGCCGTCGCCAAGCGCTGCCTCGACCTGACCGACGTGGCCACCTCGGCGCGCGACAGCGTCGGCCCGGTGCTGGCCTTCAAGCTGCAAAGCGTCCTCGAACGCACCGGGCGCATTTATTTCCAGGAGATTCCCAACGATCCCGAGGGGCCGAGGTTCCTCCTCTACCGAGGGCCGCTCGGTCGCATCGCCATCGCCCGCCGCGACGACGACCCGGCCAAAGCGTGGCGCTTCACGACCGCCACCGTCAGCGGCATCGAGGCCATGTACGAAAAAATCCTAGAGCTATCGGTCGAACCGGGGACCGCGGCCGCCGACGCCAACGCCTTGCGGCCCACGTTCGGCGGCGAGCCGGGCATCTGGCTGCGCGCCCACGTCCCCACCGCGGCGCGTTTTTCCCTCCTCGGCTTGCAACTCTACCAGTGGGCCGGCCTGGTCGCCCTCGTCGCCCTCGCCTGGGTGGCCGCCTTTCTCGTCGCGCGCCTGGCCTATCCGCTGCTGGCCTGGTTTTTCCACATCGGCGCGGCGGAGGCCGACCGCGATCTCATTCGCCATCGCCTGGGAGCGCTGCGCTTGTTGACGTTTCTTCTCATCGTCTATCACCTCCTCGAATGGCTCGACCTGCCGTTTCAACTCGGCTCGACGATTTACGCCCTGGAGACGTTCATGCTGACCGGCGTCCTCGTCTGGGCCGGCTTCCAGTGGACCGACCTGGGCTATCTCTTCTACCAGCGCAGCGGCAAACTCGACGCCCATCGCGGCCTGGGCGACCTGGTGGCGCCGTTCACGGTGCGCATCGTCAAGCTCGCCGTCGTGCTGACGGCGCTGACCTATCTCGTCTACCAATTCGGGCAGGGCGATTCGCTGCGACAGTTCCTCACGGGTCTTGGCGTCGCCGACCTGGCGGTGTCGCTGGCCGCCCAGGACTCGCTCAAAAACCTGTTCGCCACGCTGCTGCTCATCGGCGACCGCACCTTCCGCGTCGGCGACCGGCTGGTGATCGGCGACAAGGAAGGCGTCGTCGAGCAACTGGGCTTCCGCTCCACCAAGCTGCGCACGCCCGAGGATTCGCTCCTCGTCCTGCCCAATGCCATGCTCGCTTATGGCGCCATCGACAACATGGGCTTACGGCAACATCGGCGCGTCAAGGCCACGTTCGCGCTGCCGGTGACTACGCCGCTGGAGTGCGTGGCGGCCCTGCGCGATCGGCTGCGCGAATTCCTCACGACGAATTCCCTCGTGGATCAGGGGCGGATTTACGTCTCGGTGACGCGCGTCAACGAAGGGAACATCGAGTTGGAAATCATCGTCTACCTGGCGGCCAAGGACATCGTCACCGAAAAGAATTTCCGCGAGGAAATGACGTGCGCTTTTTTGCGTTTAGCCGGCGAACTGGATAGCAAGCTTTCGCCGGGCGCGGTGCGCGTGCTGACATCGTAGGGCGACCTCAGCGGTAATACGCTTGCGCTTCGCCGCGCAACGGCGTGCGCGTTTCGCACCCAGAACGCGGCAATACCGCCGCTAGCCGCCCTCGGCACGGCCTTTGCTTATCCATTACTTCGCCGACGAAACGGTTCGCCGGCATTCACCCACGATGGGCCGTCCGGGTTCGGGCGACCCCATGACCAAGGAGTGCCATCATGGCTGTTGTCAATCCTCCCAATCCCATCCAGACGGGAAACACTGGTTTGGCGCGTCACGCTCAGGACGCGAAGGATAAGGCTTCGGAAGTCGCCAGCAACCTGACCGACAAGGCGAAGGACCTGGCCGGCAACCTGAGCGATAAAGCGAAGGACGCCGCCAGCACGCTTGGCGATAAGACGGACAGCGCCCTGACCAACGTCGGCGACCGCATGACCCGCCTCGCCGGCACCATCCGCGAGCGCGCCCCGCACGAAGGCCCGCTCGGCAACGCGGCGCACGCCGTCGCCGAGAACCTCCAAGCGGGCGGCCGTTATTTGCAGCAAAACGACCTGGGCGACATGGGCCAAGATGTCACCGACGTGGTTCGCCGGCACCCGCTGCCGTCGATCCTGATCGGCTTCGGCCTGGGTTGCTTGATCGGTATGACCATGAGCCGGAGGTAATTTCCATGGCCGACCTTAACCAGAACGGCAATCCGCCCAGCGTCGCCGCGCTGGTCGGCGGCCTGATCGACGACACGCAACGGCTCGTCCGGCAAGAAGTGGCCCTGGCCCGGCGCCAGGTCGTGGACGAGTGGGATAAGACGAAGATCGCCGTCGCGCTGCTCGGCAGCGCGGCCGGCGTCTTCGGAATGGCAAACGTTCTCTTCGGCTTCATGCTCGTCAAGCTGCTCCAAGAATATATGCTGCCGCGCCACGAATGGGCCTGCTTCGCTATCGTCGGGGCCCTTTTCGCTCTAGGCGGCGGCTTGCTGGCGGCGGCCGGCCTCAGCAAGTTTAAGCAAGTACGCCTCGTCCCGCAGCAGAGCGTGGATTCGATCCGTCAAGACGTGCAAGCGGTGGGCGACGCGGTAACCGGCGACCGGGCGACGACCGGCGAACTCGTCAAACAATAGGAGATAGGTTCCATGGAAACCGTACAAGACCTGGCCGAGAAGCAGCCGGACGAAATCCGCTCGGAGATCGACGACACGCGCTCCGCTTTGACCGAAAAGTTGGAAGCGCTGGAATCGTCGGTCGTCGGCACCGTGCAGAGCGCCCGCGACAACGTCGAGGAAACCATCGCTTCCGTCAAGGAGTCGGTGCAGGACACCGTTAGTTCCGTCAAGGAAACCTTCGACGTTCCCTTGCAGATGCAGCGCCGGCCCTGGATGTTCGTCGGCGGCTCGTTCGCCGCAGGCATCGTTGTCGGCTTGATGAGTCGGCGAACGGCGGTAGCCGCGGCTACTCCGGCAAGCCGCCTCACCGCGATGACTCCCGCTCCGCCGCCGGCTCCCTTGATGGCGCCGTCCGGCAATGGCTTGTACGCGGAGGCGCCGTCTCGTCCTGCTTTCCTAGATCGTTTCCACAAGGAAATCGAACAGGTCAAGGGGCTGGCCATCGGCGTGTTAGTCGGTATCGCCCGCGACGCGGCCAAGCAAAACTTGCCGCAGCTGGCGCCGCAAATCGACGAATTCATGAACAACGTCACGACGAAGCTGGGCGGCGAGCCGGTCAAGCGCTCGCTGTTGCCGGAGGACTTGTTCGCTCCCCGCGCGGCACACGAAACCACCGCCGGTTAGCGACGCTTCGCGAAAACGTTGACTCCTAAGAAGACGGCGGCCGCCTCACCCGCGGCGGCCGCCGTCTTCGCGTTTTTCGTGCCGATAAAATGGGTAGGCACGGCGAAAAGTTCGCCTGGCGCGGCCTTTTCCGTTTGACCGGGGAGGCAATTCCGCTAACTTCAAAATTTGCAAGGGAGGCGTTCCCGGCAAACCCATGCGTTCCCTTTAGCGTAGAAGGCATGCGTTGCACCCTCCCCACCGGCCAAGGACACATGATGACCCCGCGCTTTCTCTCCCTCTTTAGCCGTTCCTCCCGTCGCAAGCCATGCCCGGCCCCGAAGGACGACCGCTTTCGGTTTCGGCCCCAGATCGAGCAACTGGAAGAGCGCGCCACGCCGGCGTTGTCGGTCGTCGGCGCTGGCCCCGGCGGCGCGCCGCTGATTACCGTCACGAATGAGAGCGGCGCGGTCGTGCGGACGATCACTGCGTTTCCCGACGGCTTCAAGGGCGGCGTCAGCGTGGCCGTCGGCGACCTGAACGGCGACGGCGTCAACGACATCGTCGCCGGTGCGGGCCCTGGCGGCGGGCCGCAGGTGACGGTCTTCGATGGCCGGACGTATAACCCGGTGTTCAGCTTCTATGCCTTTTCGCCCACCTTCACGGGCGGCGTCAACGTGGCGGTCGGCTATGTACGCAGCCTCGGCAAGGCGGACATCATCGTCGGCGCCGGCGCCGGCGGTGGGCCGCAGGTATCGATCTTCGACGGCCGCAACGGACTACTCCTGCAGAGCTTCTTCGCGTTGACGCCGTCGTTCACGGGCGGCGTCAACGTGACGGCCGCCAATCTCGACAGCGACCCCCTCGAAGAAATCGCCGTCGGCGCGGGCGCCGGCGGCGGGCCACAGGTGTCGGTCTTCAACTTTGGCAAGTCGGACCCCACGCTCAGCTTCTTCGCCTATACGCCATCCTTTACGGGCGGCGTCAACGTCGCCTCGGCCGACGTGGACGGCAACGGCGAACCGGAACTGATCACCGGCGCCGGTCCCGGTGGTCTGCCGCAGATCGGCGTCTGGGCGGTCGGCGTCAATGGCATCCGGGAGTTGAATAGCTTCTTCGCCTTCGGCGGCACGGGCAGCGGCGGCGTTCACGTCGGCTCGGTGGCGGGCGGCGTCGGCACGGCGATATCGGCGGCCAGTTCCGCTAGAGGCGACGGCACGCGCATCGCCGCCGCCAACTCGGCCTTCAGCAACACCCTGGCGGCCGACGCCATCGCCGTTGCCCGCGCCGCTGGCAGCGACAGGACCGTGCAAAACTTCAACCGCCAAGGAACTCTCCTCGGCTCGTCCCAGCGGGGCGGCGTCAACCTCGCCTCGGCCGCGCCGCTGGCATTCGGCGCGGGCGGCGGCGGTTCTCCCATCCTGCACGCCATCGACTACAGCCCCAGCTGGAGCAGTTTCCAGCCGCAATCGAACCAAGGGCCGCTGGCCCAATT